>NZ_JBHXTG010000118.1:0-18380 GCF_042677465.1 Kitasatospora sp. NPDC127111 | reverse complement strand
CGCCCGGCCGGCCCGGGGGGCGGCCCGGACGGCGCGGGCGTGTCAGGGGGCCGGCTCAGCCGTGGCACCCGGGGGGCGGCTCAGCCGTGGTACCGGGGGCCGGCTCAACCGTGGTACGGGGCGGTGACGTCCAGGACCCAGGTGACGCCGAAGCGGTCGGTGAGCATGCCGTACAGCGGCGCCCACGGCGCGGGCTCCAGCGGACGCGCCACGGTCGAGCCCTCGGCGAGCCTGCCCCACAGGGCGCCGATCTCCTCGGCGTCGTCGCCGCGGACGGAGACGAAGAACGGGTCCTGGCCCTGGTTCCAGGGCAGCTGCGAGGGCACGTCGTAGGCCATGACGTGGAAGCCGTCGTCGCCGGCCACCTCGCCCCACATCACCCAGTCCGCCTCGCTCTCGTTCCGCACGGCGCCCGCGTCCTGGTAGGTGACGGCGACCGTGCGCCCGCCGAAGACGGACTGGTAGAAGTCCAGCGCCTCGCGCGCGGTGCCCCGGAAGTTCAGATGGGTGGTGGTCGTGATGGACATGTCCCTGCTCCTTGCCTCGATGTGACGAATACGCCGACGCCGACGGTCCAAGCCCGTCGGTGACGGCTGCCGTGACCAGGAGCGATGTACTCCCGACCGGCGCGAACGCCACTGTGGCGCAGGTAGCGGACAGGGAGTGTCCTGTACTTCGGCGACCATGGATCTCATGCACAAGACGTCCTCGCGGCTGCTCTCGCTGCTCTCGCTGCTCCAAACGCACCGTGACTGGTCCGGCGAGGATCTCGCCCAGCGTCTCGACGTCACCTCGCGCACCGTGCGCCGTGACATCGAGCGGCTGCGCGAACTCGGCTACCCGATCACGGCCGTCAAGGGACCGGCCGGCGGCTACCGCCTGGAGGCCGGCGCCCACCTGCCGCCCATGCTGTTCGACGACGGCCAGGCCGTCGCCGTGGCCGTCGCGCTGCAGACCGCGGCCGCCGGCACCGCGGTCGCCGAAGACGCCACCCGCGCCCTGGCCACCCTCCGCCAGCTCATGCCACCGCGCCTGCGCCAGCGCATCGACCTGCTGCGCGTCACCGCCGTGCCCCCTGTGGTCCGCGACGCTTCCCAGGTCGACACCCGGGTTCTGCTGGACCTGAGCCGCGTCATCCACGCCCGCGAGGAACTTCGCTTCGACTACACCCCGGGCGCCGGCACCCCAAGCGACGGTCCCCGCCGGGTGCAACCCCACCACCTGGTCACCTGGCGTCATCACTGGTACCTCGTGGCCTGGGACCTCGACCGCCAGGACTGGCGGACCTTCCGCGTCGACCGCATCCGCCCCCGCACGCCCACCGGCCCCCGCTTCACGCCCCGCGAACTCCCCGGCGGCAACGTGGCGACCTTCGTCACCAGCCGGTTCCGCGGCAACGACGGCACCATCACCGCCTGGCCCTGCCGAGGCGAAGTCATCCTCCACCTCCCGGCCGCCGAGGTCGCGCCCTTCGCCCCGGACGCAATCGTCGAGGAACTGCACTCGCACCGCTGCCGGCTCGTCCTCGGCTCCTGGTCGTGGACCGGACTCGCCGCGGCCATCGGCCGCTTCGACACCGACATCGACGTCGTCGGCCCGCCCCAGCTGGCCACCGCCTTCGCCGACCTCGCCGCCCGCTACACCCGCGCCGCGGCACCCCAGACCGGTCCGACGCCGTGAGAACGGAGGGTCCTCCCGTCCGGCGGCGCGGGACCGGGTGATTCCTCGTCGGTGGCGTCCGGACCGCGCAGCGGGCGCAGGCCGCCGGGCAGGTCGGGAAGCTGGAAGGAGTACCGGCCGAGCACGTTGACGTGATGCCGCACGAACGGCGAGAGGTGGGCCACGTCGACCAGGTCCTCCAGGACTTGAACGAGGTCTGCGACGCCCCGTCCTGGCCCGTCCCACGCACCGAGCCCGAGCGCGACACCTGCCTGGCTTTGTTCATGAGTTGCGACAGCGGATGTACGCGACTTTGAACGGCACTGCGAACCGGTCGTGTTCGATATTCATGAGAAGCGACAGGACGACTTGATGCCGTACCGGGGTCTGCTCAGCGTCGGTTCCCTGCCGGCCGGGCTCCGGTGGTCAGCCCGGGGGTGACCAGGGCGAGCCAACGGGCCCGGGCCGCGGGCGGTTGGTCGGTGGGAGCGGTGGAGAACAGCAGGTAGATGTCACTGACGGTGACGTCGGGGTGGATGTCGCCGTCGGACTGGCCTGCCCGGATGAGTGCGGCGACGGCGTTGCTGCCGCGGTCCTCGTCGGCGTGGTCGCCCGGCTCCGCGCCCAGCGTCCGGGCGGCCGCCTTCACGGCGCGGTCGGTGACGGACTGCTCGATGACGCGGCCGAGGAAAGCGGTCAGCTCGTCCGCGGCCCGTGCTCCGGCGGCGACGCGGGCGAGGACGGCTTCGGCGTCGTCGGCGACGCGGGCGACGCACTCGGCGACGACGGCGGCGACCAGGTCCGTCTTGGTGGGGAAGTGCCGGTACAGGGTGCCCACGGCCACGCCCGCAGCGGCTGCTATCTCGTCCATGCCGACCTCGGGGCCGTGCTGGGTGATCTGCTCACCGGCGGCGGTGAGGATCTTCCGTCGGTTGCGGACCGCGTCGGCGCGCGGCGCCCTGGCCTGGGTCACGGAACTCGCCTGCCCTTTCACTTGCATCAACATGAACCAAGGTTCAGGATAGATGGTGAACCACAGTTCATCTTACCTGTGAGGACTACCGCCATGCCCGCCAAGACCGCCCTCGTCACCGGTGCCTCCTCCGGCATCGGCGAGGCCACCGCCCTCAAGCTCAACGAGCTCGGCTACACCGTCTACGGGGCCGCCCGCCGCACGGACCGCCTGGCCACGCTCGCCGGCCGCGGCATCCGCCCGCTGGCCATGGACGTCACCCACGACGCCTCCATGCAGACCGGCATCGACAAGATCATCGCGGAGACCGGCCGGATCGACGTGCTGGCCAACAACGCCGGCTACGGCTCCTACGGTGCCCTGGAGGACGTGCCCCTGGACGAGGCCCGGTACCAGTTCGAGGTCAACGTCTTCGGCGCGATCCGCCTGACCCAGCTCGTCCTGCCCCACATGCGCACCCAGCGCTCCGGCACCGTCGTCAACGTCACCTCCATCGGCGGCAAGATCCACACCCCGCTCGGCGGCTGGTACCACGGCACCAAGTTCGCCCTCGAAGCCCTCAGCGACTGCCTGCGCCTGGAAGCCAAGCCCTTCGGCATCGACGTCGTCGTCATCGAGCCGGGCGGCATCGCCACCGAATGGGGTGCCATCGCCGCCGCCAAGCTGGAGAAGTCCTCCACCGACGGCGCCTACGCCACCCAGGCCGCCACCGTCGCCTCCTCCCTGCGCTCCGAAGCCAACGCCAACCGCAACTCCCCGCCCTCCGTCATCGCCGACGCCATCGCCAAAGCCGTCACCGCCCGCCGCCCCAAGACCCGCTACGCCACCGGCTTCGGCGCCCGCCCCCTCATCGCCCTGCGCCGCCTCCTGCCCGACCGCGCCTTCGACACCGTCATCTCCCGCGCCATCGGCCTGCCGCGCTGAACCATCCGGGACAGCCGAGGCCCGCGGGGTGCTGTCGATTCCCGCGAACCGTCCGACGGCCGTCGCGGCTCAAGCGCCTCCCAAACTCGTTGACAAGTGCTGTCGCAACTCGTGAACAGAGCCACCTGCCACAAGGTCGCCAAGACGCACTGGGCAGCCGTGGTCGCCCGCGGCTGACCCCCACGTCACGGTGGCCGCTGCCCGGCCGGGCGACGGCCACCAGCCGTCCCGGCACCCCGAAGGACCCGCTCCAGCTCCCACGGAGCCTCGCCGTCATCGGCACCCGGGTGAGCGGATCGCCCGCCACCCACGGCTTGCGGCGCAACGTGCGGCGGCGGTGCCGAGCACTGCCGATCCCGCACACCCCCTCGAACCGCAGACCCGTCCGAAACGATCGAACAGGTGCAACGTCACAAGACCAGCGGCAGAACCCGGCTTCGTGCCCCACGGGCGCTGAAGAACGCAACGCGAACGACGCGAACGACGCGAAGGCGGCGACGGCTAGGGGATGGCCGGGGCGTTGCCGGGGATCGGGCGGCTTGCCTCCACGGGGGTGCGTGGCCGGCGCGCGACGGCCAGCAGATGCACGCTGAACACCACGAGCTCGGGGTGACCGTCGGCGAACCGTGCGGCGGCCAGGGCGGCTTCGAGCGCCTTCGCGCCCAGGTCCTTTGTCCCGGTCCGGCGCTCTTCGGCTCTCAGGGCCTCGAAGGCCGGCCCGTGCAGCCCGTAGAGCGTCAGGTCGCCGAGGCCTGCCTGACGGGCCTCGGCGCAGAGCTCCGAGGGATCGTGGTAGTACGTGGTGGGGCCGTCCCGGCGCACGCGCAGCCCGGTCGTCGCGATGTCCAGCGCGTGGGGCGAGTCCAGGTCCAGGAGCTTGGCATACCGGTTGAGGGCGGCCGCGGCGACCAGGCCACCGGGCTTGACGACACGGCGGGCCTCCCGCCAGGCACGGGCACGCCCGGTGCCGTCCGGCAGATGGTAGAGGGGACCGAGCATCAGCACGGCGTCGAACGAAGCGTCTGCCTGGTCGAGCTGGCGCGCGTCGCCCACGCGGGCGGCCAGGCCCTGGCGGCGGGCCTGCCGCACGTGCTTCTCCACCGGGTCGACGACGAGAACCCGATAGCCGCTGTCGGTCAGCCAGCGGGCATGCACTCCGGGCCCGCCGCCGACGTCCAGAACGCAGGCGGGCGAGGACGGAAGGTGGGCGCGCAGGAGTTCCCGCGTCCGCACCAGCTCCACCGTCCCGATGGTGCGCCCGGAGGTGAGGCGCCCGGCCTCATCGCCGGCCCCGTAGAACGCGCTGATGTCGGGAAGGAGCGCCACATCGACCTCCGAGGGGAAGATCCGAGGGGAAGAGCGGGCTTTCGGTCGGAGAATGACACGGCCGGCCGCACGGCTGCTACGGGAACTTCCAGGTCGAGGGCGGCGCCGGCGCATGACCCCGGAGGCCGGCAGGTGAGCGGGTGTGTCAACGCTCCCGCGGAACCGGCCATCGGCCACCGGCCACTCCCGCGGATGCGGCCCCCGGGGGTCGTAGCGTGCCCATGCCGTCCAGGGCTCTCGACGAAGGCCCTAGAGTGCGCGCATGGAGATCTCCGGCCTCGGCCCCGTGACCATCGATGCGGACTCCGGCGACTACGTGAGCGCGCCGCTTCCCGTTCCCGTCTTCGGTGACGCCCCGTGCCGGTTCGTCGTCGCCGGCTACGGCGATGACGACGCGAAGGCCGACTTCGAGACGGCCATCCGCGCGTTCCTGCGGCTTGACGAGTCGGCGCTGACGTCCGCGTCGGCGCCGGTCTTCCAGTACTACCTGGATGCGAGGACCGAGGTGGGCGGCGACGAGGACTTCGTGTCCGTCGCCGGCCCGGACGACGTCTGGTCGCATGTCCGGCCCGCGGGTGAGGTGTCGGTTCAGCGGGAGGACGCCCACGGCGACCAGCAGGTGTACGTCTCCGTGGAATGCGAGTGCGCCTGGGAGCCCGAGCACGGCCTCCAGGTCGTCTTCCGCCGTGGTTCCTCGGTGTCGAAGGTAGGCCCGTTCGACAGTCACCTCACCAACGCCTCCGCCTTCGACCGCGCGGATCTCGCTGACGTCGTCTACCACCGGTTCGGCTGACGAACCCCTCTGACGCCCGGGGCAGGGCGACGGTGCCCTCGGGGCTGGGCGACGGCGCCCGCGAGACCGCGCCTGCGCCGCGCCGCGCCGCCGGCAGGAAGCCGGCCTTCGCCGAGATGCCGAACCGCCGTCCCGACCGGCACCGCCCGTATGGAGGACCCGGCCCACCACGGCCCGGCCGCCCCACCCTGGCACCCGCTCGGTGCCCGGGGCGCGGGCCGCGCGGGGGGACGGAGCCGTCGGCGGCGGGGCCGCGATGCCCTCCGGCACACGGCCGCCGTCGGGCCGGGAAAGGCGATCCACCCGCACCGACGCAGCCGCGCCCCGTCCCCACCCACGTTCACGCCAACGTCCACGTCCACCTTCACGCCGACGTCCACGTTCACGTTCACGTTCACGTGCGCGAGCCGCACCGTGGTCTTCCTGACTCCCCCGACCGAGGAAGTCGCGAATGTTTCGGAGATCACGAAGTGGCCCTGCTTTTGATCCGCTGCCTGTGGTCCTCGCTTCACCCGGTGCCGGCACGGGCCCGGGTCCCGCCGAGCCGCTCCGGGGCGACGCTCCCCAGGCGGTGCGCGGCGCGCAGCGGCCCGGCCGCGCATCGACCCGCGCACCGGCCGCGCACTGACCCGCGCATCGTCCGTGAGGCGGCGTCAGGAGTGGGCTGACTGCCTGCCGTTTCGGGGGTTCTGCCGTGTCGTGGAACCAGGCTACCTGTCTTGCTGTCTGACAGGCAGTGGCTCGATCATGCGCTGCCCGGTGGTGCGGCGTCAAGGTCCGCTTCCCGCCCCGGCGCAGCGGGCAGGAGTGCCGGCGCTCTGGGGTCGCCCGGGGTGGGCTCCGCTCGTTGCGGGGACCTCGCGGGATGGGAAGTCCGCGGCTGATCGGATTTGATCGTACGGCTCTCGCAGGGCAGGCTCGGTGCCGCACAGTGGTGGGACCGCCACGGTCCGGCACGGAGGGAGCCGCATGTCCGGGACCGAGCACAGCAATCCAACGGCACACGTGGTCGTCGGGTATACCCCGCAGGATGCTTTCGTCGCCGTCCAACTCAGTCCGCCTCCGGCGGAATACGTGTGGCATGACCGGCGGGCCGAGCACCGCCGGGACCGGTTCGGGCCGGGCAACCGCTACGAGCAGTGGCTCGCCGTCGATCTCGCCACCGGGGCCGTCTGGTTCGGGGACACCGACTGGCGGACGCGGGGCGAGGAGGTCGCCCGCTCGCTCCCGGGACACCGCCGGGCCACGGTCGGCGATGGCGCGCTGCCGTCCCCCGCGGTGTTCGCGCTCCCGCTCGACCACCGGGCGGTTGACGACCGGGGCGCCGACGTCTGGCGCTTCTTCGGCGTCGAGGAGCTCTACGCGCTCGTCCGGCGGGTGCTGCCCCTGGTCCAGCGGGTGGTCGGCTCGCTGCACCGGGTGGGCCCGGACGGGAGTGCGGAATGGTCCGCCGAGGCCGCTACGGCCTGGACCGATCTCGAACAGGCCTGCCGGTTCACGCTCGACGCGACGGGGGCGGTGGCCTGGGCCGAACCCCGCGTGAGCCCGGTTCCCGCGTGGCGCGTCGAGGTCGCGGACTTCCTCGACCGCAATCCGGAGCTGTGCGACCCGGCCTGGGCCACGGCCACCGACGCCGAGCTGGACGACTGCGCCGCCTACGAACCCGATTCCGGATACGGCGGCGTGCCGGGACGGATGTGCGCCGCGGCGGGCGTTCGGATCGAGGAGGGTTACACCTTCTACGGTCACCGCGCGGCCCTGTACGCCTACCGCGCGGCGGCGTGCGGCGACCGCACGCCGGTCGACGCCGGGCTCTGGCTGCGGACCAGCGAGGCCGGGCGCAGCAGTTGGGAGGGGGCGAAGGTGTTGGGGGCGAGTCTCGCCGACGCCCCGGACTGCGTGCTGGACCACCTTGCCGAGACGTTCCGCGGCGCCGCGGCCGACGACGGTGTGGTCCTCACCGGCCTGCCGGCCTACCTGCGGCAGCAGCGGGCGCAGGAGAGGACGGCGGTCGACGACACGCTGGCCGCCACCGGGGAGGAACTGCAGCGTCTGGAGGAGTTGCTCAAGGAGGTCCGCCTGGTGCGCAACACCGTCCTGACCCGGGTCCTCAGCTGGACCGACGGGCGCGACGACGAGGTGATCGCCCGTCTCGCGGCGATGTCGCCCGTCGCCGTGGCCGAGTGGCGTGAGCGGCTGACCGCCGACCGGAGCGCGCGGCCGCAGGCGTGAACAGGCCCACCCCCAAGGCGTGTGGTCGCAGGCGTGAACAGGCCCACCCCCAAGGCGTGTGGTCGCAGGCGTAAACGGGCTGACCGCCGACCCGGGCGGCGTGCGGCCGCGGGCGTCAGCGGCCCACCCCCCCCCGGGGCGGCGTGCGGTCGCGGGGTGAACGGCTCACCGCCCACCCGGGCGTGTGGTCGCAAGGCGTGAAAGGCCCACCGCCGACCCGGGCGGCGTGCGGCCGCGGGGTGAACGGCTCACCGCCCACCCGGGCGGCGTGCCGTCGCGGGCGTGAGCGGCTCACCGCCCACCCGGGCGTGCGGCCGCGGGTGTGCGCGGGCCGAAGTGCTGTCTGCCGGCGGGTGGGCGGGTTTCGGTCGCGCCTCCCGTCGCGGTGTTGGCCCCCGTTCAGGAGAGGGCGGCCAGTGCCTGCGCGGCGAGCATCTGTTCGAGGGCGAGCAGGGCGCGCGGGGCGTGCCGGGTGTCGATGCGCACGGTGTAGATGAAGCGCGTCAGCTGGGGGTCGGCGAGGGGACGCGCCACGACCTGGGCGCTGCCCGGGGGAAGGGCCAGTCGTGGCATGACGGCGACGCACAGGCCGGCGGCCACGAAGCCGAGGACGGTGTTGAAGTCGTCGCCGTCGTATTCGAGGCGGGCCTGGAATCCCGGTGTCTTGGCCATCTGGGCGAGCAGTTCGAGGCGCAACGCGGCTTCCGGGGCGGCGATCCACGTCTCGGAGGCGAGGTCGGCCAGGTCGATCACGTCCCGGTGAGCGAGGTGGTGGTCGGCCGGGACGACCGCCACGACCGGGTCGTGTGCGACCAGCGTCCGGCGCAGTGTGCGGGGCGGTGGCATCGGGATGAAGTCGTAGTCGTAGCTGAGGGCCAGGTCCATGTCTCCCCGTTTGAGCCGGCTGTAGCCGGCGTCCGGTTCGACTTGGGAGAGGCTGACCTGGATGTCCGGGTAGGTGGTGTGGAGTTGTGCCAGCGCCTGCGGGACGATGCCGGCGGCGGATGAGGCGAAGGCGCCGAGTCTGATGCGTCCGGCCGTGCCCGCGCGCATGGCGTCGAGTTCCACGGACGCCGCCGCGAGGGCGCCGCGGACGCGTTGTTCGGCGTCGAGGAGGACCAGGCCGGCCGGGGTGGCGCGCACGGGGCGGCGTTCGATCAGGATGAGGCCGGCGCGGCGTTCGAGTTCGGCGATCTGCTGGGAGACGGCGGGCGCGCTGTAGCCGAGCTCGCGTGCGGCGGCGTTGAAGGAGCCGTGGCGGATCACGGCTTCGAGGGTGGCGAGCAGCCGGGGGTCGAGTCTCTGCACGGAGTTAAGGCTCACTTATCTGTCGCGAAGATGTCTTTTCTTGTGCTTAAGCATGAACGGCAGCAGGATTCTTGTTCGCGGCCCGGATGTGCAAGCCTCCGCTCCCGGGTCCGCGGCCGAACCCCCGCCCTCCCGGGCTCGTTCGTGTGCCCGCTGGGCCGTGTCCTCCTGGGCCAGGCGCCCGTACCCGCGTCTGTGGGGCGGGCCGCGCGGGGACGGCTGTCGACGATCGGCGCCCGTTGCTGAAAGGACGTGGTATGCCCAAGCCACTCATCGGACTGACCACTTACCTCGCCGACGCCCAGTGGGGTGAGTGGGAACTGCCCGCCGCGCTGCTGCCCGCGGCGTACGTCAGCTGTCTGCGGGCGGCGGGCGGCCGTGTGGTCCTGCTGCCGCCGGACGCGCCCGAGGCCGCGCCGGACGTCGTCGCCCGGCTGGACGCGATCGTCCTGACCAGCGGTGAGGACGTGGATCCCGCGTTGTACGGGGCGCGGCCGCATCCGTGCACGGGGCCGCCGGTGCGCGAACGCGACCGGTGGGAATGGGCCGTGCTCGACGAGGCCCTCGCGCGTGACATGCCGGTGCTGGGCGTGTGCCGCGGAATGCAGCTGATGAACGTGCACGCGGGCGGCACCCTCGTCCAGCACCTGCCCGACGTCGTGGGTCACCACGGGCACAACCTGCACGGCGGCCACTTCTCCCCCCATGCCGTCACCACCGTGGCGGGCACGCGGATCGGCGCGCTCCTTCCGGGGACCCGCCAGGTCGCCACGCACCACCATCAGGCGGTGGAGTCCCTGGGAACCGGGCTGATCGTGAGCGCCCGCACGGCGGACGGCACCGTGGAGGCGATCGAGAGCATCCGGCACCGCTTCGCCGTCGGCGTGCAGTGGCACCCCGAGATGGCCTTCGACTCGGCGGTCGTCCACGCCCTGGTCGCCGCGGCCCGCTCGACCCCGGGCCCCGCGCCCAGGGGCGCCGGCGAGCCGACCCCGGACCCCGCGCCCAGGGGCGGGGAGCGGAAGCCGCGGGTGCGGCGTAGTGCGGCGCGGCTCTCGGGAACGACCGCGGTGTCTTGACAGGGTGTCACCGCAGGCCCGAGGATCAGCCCGTGAACCTGTCAGACAGCCAGACAGGTGGTCCGGTCCCCCCGCGTCGCGTCAGCGCGATGGAAGCGGTCTTCGGCCACCTGCGCAGCGCCATCGAGCGCGGTCAGTACGCCGTGGGGGCCAAGCTCCCCTCGGAAGCGGAGCTGTGCCGGACCCTGGAGGTCAGCCGGCCCGTGCTGCGGGAGGCCCTGCGTGCCCTGCAGACCATGGGCCTGACGGTCTCCAGGACCGGCAAGGGCACCTTCGTCGTGGCGAACACGGTCGAGGACCCCACCTTCGGCGACTACGCGGCCAGCGATCTGCTGGAAGTGCGCCGCCACGTCGAGATCCCGGTGGCCGGCTACGCGGCGCTGCGCCGCACCCCGGAGGACCTGGACCACCTGGGCCACCTGCTGGAGCGGATGGAGCGCGAGACCGACACCACCGCGTGGGTCGCCCTGGACACCGTGTTCCACCTGGCGGTGGCCGAGGCCTCCGGCAACCCGGTGTTCCGCCGGGTGATCGAGGAGATCCGTGACGCGCTGGCGCGTCAGTCGACCTTCCTCAACGAACTCGGCGGTCGGCGCGAGCAGTCCAACTGCGAACACCGGGCGATCGTCGAAGCCCTGATCGACGGCTCCGAGCCCGACGCCGTCGAGGCGATGTCCCACCACCTCCACCGCGTGGAGGCCACCCTCACCGACATCGTGCGCCCACAGCGCGCGGACACCTCAAGAGAAGGCAGGGCCGAGGCGTGAGCGAGCAGTTCCTCAAAGACGAGAAGCGCCCCACGACCCGTCACGTCGACGCCGGCGACACCGGCTACAGCAAGTCCCTCAAAGCCCGGCACGTCAACATGATCGCCATCGGCGGGGCCATCGGCACCGGGCTGTTCCTCGGCGCGGGCGGACGGCTCGCCGACGCCGGGCCCTCCCTGTTCATCGCGTACGCGGTCTGCGGCGTCTTCGCGTTCCTCGTCGTGCGCGCGCTCGGCGAGCTCGTCCTGTACCGCCCCTCCTCCGGCGCCTTCGTCTCGTACGCCCGGGAGTTCCTGGGCGAGAAGGGCGCGTACACCGCCGGCTGGATGTACTTCCTCAACTGGGCGACCACCGGCATCGCCGACATCACCGCGGTGGCCACCTACACCCACTACTGGCACCTGTTCGCCGACGTCCCGCAATGGGTGATCGCGCTCATAGCCCTCGCCGTGGTCCTCACCGTCAACCTCATCTCGGTACGGATCTTCGGCGAACTGGAGTTCTGGTTCGCCATCGTCAAGGTCAGCGCCCTGGTGGTCTTCATGGGCATCGGGATCTTCCTGCTCGTCACCCGCCACCCGGTCGACGGCGTCGTCCCCGGCCCGTCCCTGATCACCGACAACGGCGGGATCTTCCCCAACGGCCTGCTCCCGATGCTCCTGATCATCCAGGGCGTCGTCTTCGCCTACGCCTCCGTCGAACTGGTCGGCGTGACGGCCGGGGAGACCGAGAACCCCGAGAAGATCATGCCGAAGGCGATCAACTCGATCATGTGGCGCGTGGGCCTGTTCTACGTCGGCTCGGTCGTCCTGCTCTCGATGCTGATGCCGTGGAACACCTACACCTCCGGCCAGAGCCCCTTCGTGACGGTGCTCTCCCACATCGGCGTCCCCGCCGCGGGCAGCGTGATGAACCTCGTCGTCCTCACCGCGGCGATGTCCTCGCTCAACTCCGGCCTCTACTCCACCGGCCGCATCCTGCGCTCCATGGCCGTCAACGGATCCGCCCCGCGCTTCACCGCCCGGATGAGCAGCACCCAGGTGCCCTACGGCGGCATCCTGCTCACCAGCGGCATGTGCGTCCTCGGTGTCGGCCTCAACTTCGTCGTCCCCGCCGACGCGTTCGAGATCGTGCTCAACCTCGCGGCCATCGGCATCATCGCCACCTGGGGCATGATCATGGTCTGCCACCTGCTGTTCTGGCGCAAGACCACGACCGGCGAACTCACCCGCCCCTCCTACCGCCTGCCCGGCTCGCCCTGGACCGAACTCGTCACGCTGGCCTTCCTCGCCGCCGTCCTGGTCCTCATGTACGCCGACGGCGGCGCCGGACGCACCACCGTGCTGTGCGTACCCCTCATCGCCGCCGCACTCGTCACCGGCTGGTACGCGATCCGCTCACGCATCGCGCGCGCCAACGCCGCCGAAAACGACGACTGAACCCGGCAACCCAAGAACCCCGCGGACGCACCGCGCGCGCCAACGCCACCGCCGGAAGCGCCGGAACCGACTGGACCCGGCAACCCAAGGCCCCCGCGGACCCACCGCGCGCACCACCGCCACCGCCGGAAGCGCCGGAACCGACGACCGAACCCGGTCGCCCAAGGATCCACGGCCACCGGAAGCGACGACCGAACCCGGCAACCCAAGAACCCCGCGGAGCCACCGCGCGCCAACGCCACCGCCGGAAGCGACGACCGAACCCGGCCACCCAAGGAACCACGGACCTACTCCCCAAGACCCGCCCTCCAGGACCCGGCCTCCCCGGCCCGCCCTCCCGGGCTTGGCCCCGCCGCGCGCGGGCACCAGGCCAGCAGTCCAAGCCATCACGATCGAGGCAGTCATGCTCACCAGCCCCCTCGCGGACGCGCCCGCGATCCGCGAGCCCCGCCACGCCCCCGTCGCCCACGTCACCCGCGGCGGCGTGGTCGAGAGCACCCACTACGGTTCCCTCGTCGTCCTCGACGGCGACGGCACCCTCCGCTTCCACCTCGGCGACCCGCACGCCGCCTGCTACCCGCGATCCGCCCTCAAGCCCGTCCAGGCCGTCGCCATGGTCCGCGCCGGCCTGCCACTCGACGGCGAACTGCTCGCCCTCGCCACCGGCAGCCACTCCGGCGAGGAACGCCACCTCGCCGCCACCCGGCGGATCCTGGCACTCGCCGACCTCACCGAGGACGACCTGCGCAACGTCCCCGACCTGCCCTACGACCCGGCCGTGCGCGACACCTGGATCCGCCAGGACCGCCAACCCTCAAAGCTCGCCCAGAACTGCTCCGGCAAACACGCCGCGATGCTCACCCTCTGCAAACTCAACGGATGGCCGCTCCACGACTACGACGCCCCCCAGCACCCGCTCCAACAAGTGATCGCGCAAACCGTCGAAGACCTCACCGGCCAACGCATCGCCCACGTCACCGTGGACGGCTGCGGCACCCCCCTGTTCGCCGTCTCCCTCCACGGTCTCGCCCGCGCCGCCGCCCGCATCGCCACCGGCGCACCCGGAACACCCGAACACCGCGTGGCCGACGCACTGCGCAGCCACCCCGAGATGGCCTCCGGCACGGGGCGGGACGTGGCCCGGCTGATGCGCGCGGTCCCCGGGCTGCTCGCCAAGGACGGCTTCGAGGGCGTCCAGACCGCCGCGTTGCCCGACGGCCGCGCCCTCGCCCTGAAGATCGCCGACGGAAACGACCGCGCACGCGGCCCGGTCACGGCAGCCGCCCTGGCCCTGGCCGGAGTCGACCCACAGCTCCTGACCGGCCTCACGGGCGAACCGGCCTACGGCGGCGGCCGGCCCGTCGGCGCCCTGCGCCCCGCGGCCGCGCTGAACCCCCCGGCCCCGCCCACCCACCCGTGACCCCCAACCACCACCCCGACAAGAGGACCCGCCCACCCATGACCGCCGCCACCCGCCGCGAACACGACCTCCTCGGAGACCGCGACGTCCCCGCCCACGCCTACTGGGGCATCCACACACTGCGCGCCACCGAGAACTTCCCCATCACCGGCACCCCCATCTCCGCCCACCCGCACCTCATCGACGCCCTCGCCGCCGTCAAGGAAGCCGCCGCCCTCGCCAACGAAGAACTCGGCCTGCTGCCACCCACCAAGGCCGCCGCGATCACCACCGCCTGCCGCGAGATCCGCGCCGGCCACCTCCACGACCAGTTCGTCGTCGACGTCATCCAGGGCGGAGCCGGCACCTCGACCAACATGAACGCCAACGAGGTCATCGCCAACCGCGCCCTGGAACTACTCGGACACACCAAAGGCGACTACCAGCACCTGCACCCCAACGAAGACGTCAACCTCAGCCAGTCCACCAACGACGTCTACCCCACCGCCGTCCGCATCGCCACCGTGTCCGCCGTCCACGGCCTCCTCGACGCCATGACCGCCCTCCAAGACGCCTTCGCCCGCAAGGCCGCCGAATTCCACGGCATCCTCAAAATGGGCCGCACCCAACTGCAGGACGCCGTGCCGATGACACTCGGCCAGGAATTCTCCGCCTTCGCCGTCATGCTCGACGAGGACCGCAGCCGGCTCGCGGAAGCCGCCGAACTGATCCACGAGATCAACCTCGGCGCCACCGCCATCGGCACCAGCCTCAACGCCCCCACCGGCTACGCCGAAACCGCCCGCCGCCACCTCGCCGACATCACCACACTGCCCCTGGTCACCGCCGCCAACCTCATCGAAGCCACCCAGGACTGCGGCGCGTTCGTCCAGATGTCCGGCGTCCTCAAGCGCGTCGCCGTCAAACTCTCCAAAACCTGCAACGACCTGCGGCTGCTGTCCTCCGGACCACGCGCCGGCCTCGGCGAGATCAACCTGCCACCCGTCCAAGCCGGCTCCAGCATCATGCCGGGCAAGGTCAACCCGGTGATCCCCGAAGTCGTCAACCAGGTCGCCTTCCAAGTCATCGGCCACGACATCACCATCACCATGGCCGCCGAAGCCGGACAACTCCAACTCAACGCCTTCGAACCGATCATCCTGCACTCACTGTCACAGTCCATCACCCACCTGCGCGCCGCCTGCCTCACCCTCACCGAGCGCTGCGTGACCGGCATCACCGCCAACACCGAGACGCTGCGCGAAACCGTCGAAAACTCCATCGGCCTCGTCACCGCCCTCAACCCCCACATCGGCTACACCGCCGCCACCGACATCGCCAAAGAAGCCCTCACCAGCGGCCGAGGCGTCGCCGAACTCGTCCTCGAACGCGGACTACTGCCCGCCGAACGGCTCACCGCCCTGCTACGACCCGAAAACATCGCCGGCACCAACACAACCGTGATCTGAGGCACCACCGAACCCACCCCCGAACAGGAACCACCCAACCCACCCCCGAGCCGGGCCGCTGCCCACACACCGGCCCACCCCCACCACAACCCAACGCCATCGCCAGCACCAGCGCGACGCCACCACACCGGCCCGAGTGGACCGTGCTCGGTCAGCAGCTCCAGCCGTGGTCGCGATGACCGGTACGGCGTCGTCGTACTCGCGCCAGCCGTCCCCGTCGTTGTCGTGCAGCCGAACTGGCCATCGCGCGCTGGGCTCCGGAGCGCCCGGGCGCCCCGGAGCGGTGCCGCCCAGCTCCGAGCGGACCATCCCGAGCACGGAGGCGCCGCGTCCAGCCCGGCGGCGCCTTCCAGCCGCCACGTCTTGTGCCGGTCCTTGGTGTTGCCGTGCGAGGCGACCAGGCCGTGCAACGCGAGATCGCCCGATCCACCGGCGGCGTCGACGGTCCGGCCAACCCCGGGTAGCTCAAGAGCCAGGACGTCCCCGCCCGTGTTCTGGGCGTAGACGCCCAAAACGGCCAGATTCCCGCCGCGCACGTCCCCGCCTCAATCCCATCCGGTGTGTTCGGACGAGGTTGGGAAACGACGTCGATCGTCTCGCACGGCACCGGCAGGGCCAGACCGAAGTCCCCTCAGCGCTTGAGCGCGTACAGGTCGCCAGACGCGCTGTCCTTTGTCGGTACGCTGCCGATGAGGACCTCGCCCGCCGGCAGGGGGTCGCGCATGCTGTGGAACCTCACGGTCCAGCGTTGCTGCCCGGACGCGGCGTCGAAACAGCCGATCCGTATGCCAGCGTTGATGTAGAGCAGGTCGCCGACGACGGTCAGGGACGAGTCGTATCCACCGTAGTCCCGGCCGAGGGTTTCGGCGGAGATCCGCCAGCGTTGGGCCCCGTCGGCGGCGGCGACCGCCACGAGGTCTCCCCCGCGTCCCCAGCCGTAGACGGTGTCGGCCGTGACGCACTTGATCGTGAAGGCCGCCTGGTCAACGCTCCACAGTCGCTTGTGCTGCGCGGTGTCCAAGGCGAGGAGCCTTTCCGTGTCGCTCAGATAGAGGACGGACCCTCCCACCGCCGGCTGGCCGAAGGGAGGTCCCACCGGGTCGACCGTCCACTGCGTGCTGCCTGTCCGGGCGTCGAAGACGGACAGCCCTTTCTGCCCGATGGCTGTCACGGATCCGGCGGCCACCAGGACGGTGGCGGAATACGGCACGGGGCGCCGCCAGGGCTCGGCGTCATCGACGAGCAGTCGGCCGGTGAGCACGTTCGCGCTGGTGAGGAAAGCGAGCGCGCCGTCCCCGTGGTACACCCGGTCCCGCGAGTCGATGTCCCCCGGGGGCCGGACACTCCAAAGGGTCTTGCCGTCCGCCGGGGAGACGCAGCGCACGTCCTGGTAGGTCTGGAAGAAGAGGCGATCGCCCGCGCCGAAAAGTGAGTCGCCGGCGGCTGTCTGCGTCCACAGCTCCTGCCCGGTGTCGGCACTGACCGCACGAATCGTGTTGTGCATGCCAAAGACGGCCGCGACGCCGCCAGCCAGGACGACGGGGCTCGACGGTGCCTCGTAGTCCCTGCCGGTGCGCCAGAGTTCGTGGCCGTCGGACAGGCGGAGGGCGCGCAGCCGGCCGTCCAGGCCGGGCACGTACACGTTGTTCTGGTCGGCTGCGGGGCTGTAGCCGCCGGCGTCCTGGACTTTCCACACGGTGCGCGCTGCCAGGACGGCTGCTTCGGCCTCCCGCTGCTGCCGGGCGGCCTTCTCCTCGGGTGTCTCGCGTAATGCCCGTACCGCCACCGTGCCGCCCGCCGCGGCGGCGGCGACGGCCAGCGAGGCCTTCACCACGGTGCGGCGCCCGAGCCGGGGCGGTGGCGTGGACCGGCCGCCGGTCGGGACCGGTCCGGTGGCTTCTTCGGTGGGCGCCACTTGGGCCCAGGGCCGGGGAGGGGGCGGGGCCGGTTCGGTGGGCCGGCCGGCCCTTCGGGGTGCTGTCACCGTCGTGGCCTCGTGGGCGCGCCTGCCGATGTCGTCGCGCAGCGTCAGCGGAATCCACGACCCGCCGTCCGCCGCACCCGCCCGGGCCAGAGCGGTGAACTCGGCCGGCAAGGGCCGCGCGGCGGGCTCCCGGGCCAGAGCACGGCGCAGCAGGGCGGCGAGCGTCGGGTCGCCGACGCCGGAGAGGTCGGGTTCGGTGGCCAGGGGCCGGGCCAGGACAGCCGTGGCGGGCCCGATGCCAAAGGGGTGACGTCCTTGGGCCGCGAAGGCGAGCAGCGCACCGAGGGCGAACACGTCGGCGGCAGACCCGGCGGCAGCGCCGAGGAGGACTTCGGGGGCGATGTAGCCGGGGGTACCGGGGAGCTGGCCGGTGTGGGTGATGGCGCTCTCGTCGGCCGACAGGGCGATGCCGAAGTCGATCAGGCAGGCGCCGTCGGCGCCGAGGATCACGTTGGAGGGTTTCAGGTCGCGGTGGACCAGGCCCGCCGCGTGGACGGCCGCCAGTGCCCGGGCCGTCTGCGCGGCGAGGGCGCGGCATGCTTCAGCGGTCAGACGGCCGTGCCGGGCGATCGCTTCGCCCAGGGTGGGTCCCGGGACGAACTCCGAGGCCAGCCAAGGCGTTTCGGCGTCCGGGTCGGCGCCGGTCACCGCGGCGACGCCGGGGCCGGTCACCCTCGCGGCGAGCCGGACCTCCCGGCCGAACCGGCGCCGGAACTCGGCGTCGTGCGCGTGCTCGGGATGCACCACCTTCAGGGCGGAGAGCGCACCCTGCCGGTCCTCGGCCAGGTAGACCCGGCCCATGCCGCCTTGCCCGAGCCGCGCCAGCAAACGGTAGCCGCCCAACAACAGAGGATCCTGACCAGTCAGCGGCCGCACGCCCCACCCTCTGTTCGCCGCACCCCGTGCCCGTCCCGAACTACCCACCCCAGGCGTCATCAACCGCTGGTGGGGGGGGGGGGGGGGCGGGGGCGCCCCCCCGGTTTTAAGGGGGGGGCGAGCCAGGGGGGGGGCCCCCAACCCCCCCCCCC
>NZ_JBHXTG010000117.1:3103-18592 GCF_042677465.1 Kitasatospora sp. NPDC127111 | reverse complement strand
TCCCGGGGGGGGGGTGTGGGCCCCGCCGGGGAAACCGGGGGCGAGGGACCAGCCCCCCCCCCCGCCCCCCCCGGGGGGGGGGGGGCCACGGGAGTACCCGCGGCCCCCACGGCGGGACGTCAGTGCCCGAGCGCCCGGGCGCCCGCCGCCCGGTCGGCCGCCTGGGCCTTCAGCGCGCGCTCGATCCCGGCCCGCGCCTCGACGACCTGCCGGCGCAGGGCCGGCGCCGGCTCGGCCGAGGCCAGCCAGGCGTCGGTGGCGTCCAGCGTGGCCTGCTCGACCTGGAGCGCCGGGTACAGGCCGACGATGATCTGCTGCGAGATCTCGTGGCTGCGGGTCTCCCAGATGCCCTTGACGGCCGCGAAGTACTTCGCGGCGTACGGCGCGAGCAGCTCGCGCTGGTCGGCCTGCTGGAAGCCGGCGATCACGGCCTCCTGGACGTAGTTGGTGAGCTTGTCCGACTCCACCACGGAGGCCCAGGCCTCCGCCTTGGCCTCGGCGGTCGGCCGGGCGGCGCGGCAGGTGGCGGCGTGCTCCTGGCCGGCCGCGGTGTTGTCGCGCTCCAGCTCGGCCGCGATGGCGGCCTCGTCGGCGCGGCCGGTGGCGGCGAGCCGGCCGAGCAGCGTCCAGCGCAGCTCGGTGTCGACGGCCAGGCCCTTGAGCTCGACCGAGCCGTCCAGCAGCCCGGCGAGCAGGCCGAGCTGGCCGTCGGTGCGGGCGACCGAGGCGAGGGCGCGGGCCCAGGCCAGCTGGTGGTCGCTGCCGGGCTCGGCGGCGCGCAGCTGGGTCTCGGCGGCCTCGGCCCAGCGGGCGAGGCCCTGCTCGCGCCAGGCCGGGTCGGCGTAGGCGTCCAGGGCCAGCTTGACCTGGCGGTGCACCGACTGGACGACGCCGATGTCGCTCTCCCGGGCGAGGCCGGAGATGGCGAGCGCCAGGTAGTCGCGGGCGGCCAGCTCGCCGTCGCGGGTCATGTCCCAGGCGGAGACCCAGCACAGGGCGCGCGGCAGCGAGTCGGTGAAGCCGCCGAGGTGCTCGGTGACGACGGCCAGCGAGTCCTCGTCGAGCCGGATCTTGGCGTAGGACAGGTCGTCGTCGTTGAGCAGGACGACGGCCGGGCGGTGGCGGCCGACCAGCTCCGGCACCTCGGTGCGGGGGCCGTCGACGTCCAGCTCGATCCGGTCGGTGCGGACCAGCGCGCCGTCGGCCAGCTCGTACAGGCCGATGGCGATCCGGTGCGGGCGGAGCACGGCCTCGCCCTTGGCGCCGGCGGGCAGCGCGGGGGCCTCCTGCAGGACGGCGAAGGACTCGATCTCGCCGTCGGTGTTGAGCACGATGGAGGGCCGCAGCACGTTGATGCCGGCGGTCTCCAGCCAGGCCTTGGACCAGGCCTTGAGGTCGCGGCCGCTGGCCTTCTCCAGCGCGCCGAGCAGGTCGCTCAGGCGGGTGTTGCCCCAGGCGTGCTGCTTGAAGTAGGCCTGCACGCCCTGGAAGAAGGCGTCCTGGCCGACGTACGCCACCAGCTGCTTGAGCACCGAGGCGCCCTTGGCGTAGGTGATGCCGTCGAAGTTGACCTGGACGTCCTCCAGGTCGTTGATGTCGGCCATGATCGGGTGGGTGGACGGCAGCTGGTCCTGCCGGTACGCCCAGGTCTTCATCTGGTTGGCGAAGGTGGTCCAGGAGTGCGGCCACTTGGAGCCGGGAGCCTCGGCCTGGCAGACGGCCTCGGCGAAGGTCGCGAACGACTCGTTCAGCCAGAGGTCGTTCCACCACTCCATGGTGACCAGGTCGCCGAACCACATGTGGGCCAGCTCGTGCAGGATGGTCGCGGCCCGCGACTCGTACGCGGCGTCGGTCACCTTGGAGCGGAACACGTACTGGTCGCGCAGGGTGACGGCGCCCGCGTTCTCCATCGCGCCGGCGTTGAACTCCGGCACGAACAGCTGGTCGTACTTGGCGAACGGGTAGGGGAAGTCGAACTTCTCCTGGAAGTAGTCGAAGCCCTGCTTGGTGACCGCGAAGACCGCCTCGGCGTCGAGGAACTCGCGCAGCGAGGGGCGGCAGTAGACGCCCAGCGGCACCTTCTGGTCGCCGTTCTCGTAGGCGTCGAAGACGCCGACGTACGGGCCGGCGATGAGGGCGGTGATGTAGGAGGAGATCCGGCCGGTCGGCTCGAACTTCCAGACCTGGGTGTCGCCTTCGCCGACCGGGGTCGGGGTCGGGGAGTTGGAGACCACGACCCAGCCCTTGGGCGCGTGCACCGTGAAGGTGAACGCGGCCTTGAGGTCGGGCTGTTCGAAGGAGGCGAAGACCCGGCGGGCGTCCGGCACCTCGAACTGGGTGTACAGGTAGGTCTCGCCGTCGACCGGGTCGACGAACCGGTGCAGGCCCTCACCGGTGTTGGTGTAGGCGCAGTCGGCGACGACCCGCAGCTCGTTCTCGGCGGCCAGGTTCGGCAGGGCGATCCGGCTGTCGGCGAAGTTGGCGTTGTCGAGCCGCTCGCCGTTGAGGACGATCTCCTCGACGCTCGGGGCGACCAGGTCGATGAAGGTGGCCGCGCCGGGGGTGGTGGCGGTGAACCGGACCACGGTGGTGGACCGGAAGGTGCCCCCTTCGCGGGCCGAGCCGAGGTCGAGCTCGATGTCGTACGCGTCCACGCGCAGGAGGTCGGCCCGGGTGCGGGCCTCCTCACGGGTCAGGTTGGTGCCGGGCACTCGCTGGACTCCTTCGTCAGGCTGATGCTTCGCATCCTCCCACGCCCGGCGGGCGGAGCCAGGGGAAATGTGCGCGGGCGGGGTGGGGGGGGGGCCCCGGGGCCCCCCCCCCCACCCCGCCGGGGCGTCACTTCTTGGTGTACTTGACCACCGGGGCGTCGGAGCCGGCGCTGCGGGCGTAGCCGTACAGCGCGCCCTCCGCGGTGAGGATGTACTCGGTGCTGCTGAGGCTGACGTAGCTGTTGGACTTGGGCTGGGTGATGGCGCCCAGATCGGTCGGCGATCCGTCGGTGGGCGAGAGCGTCACCAGCTTGGGGTCCTTGCCGTAGCCCATGTCCAGCACGGCACGGACCTTGCCGTCCTTGTCGGTGCCGGAGACCAGCCGGATGCCCTCGGCGGCGCCGCCGGTGGACGACCAGAGCCGCTTGCCGGTGGTGAGGTCGTAGGCGTTGATGGCCGGCTTGGACGGGTTGGTCTGGACGTACAGCGTGGTGCCGCTGATCACGTTCTGGGTGAACGCGTCGGACTGGCCGGAGAGCCGCAGGCTGTCGGCGCCGGGCTCCTTGACGGACATCGCCGTCAGCGGCTTGTTGCTCTTGTCGAACGGCAGGATGTAGTCGCCGTTCGGGCCGTTGGTGACCAGCAGCACCAGCGGGGCGTCCGAGATGACCTTGTCCACCCGCTCGATGCTGCCGGTCAGTGTGATCGGGGCGGCGGTGGCCTTGCCGCTGTCCGCGTCGACCACCACCAGCTGGGACTTGGTGGTGGTGTTGATGCCGTAGCAGCGGTCGCTGACCGCGATCTGCGCGCCGGCCGCCTTGCCGTAGACGCTGCAGTCCTTCTCGCGGGGCTGGAACGACCAGGCCGGCGAGCCGTCGGTGATGTTCAGCCCGCCGATCACGTTGCCGCCGACGCCGACGACCTTCTCGGTGACGGTCAGGGTGGGCGAGGACATCCGCTCCGGGCTGACCTTGACGGTCCAGAGCAGCTTGCCGGTGCTGACGTCGACCGCGCCGACGGTGGAGCAGTCGCTGTCACCGGTGTTGAGCGCGACCGCCGCGATGTGCTTGGAGTTGACCCCGTACGAGGCGGCGCAGAACTCCTTGGTGCCGGCCGGCGGGGCGATCGTCCACAGCTCCTTGCCGTCGGCGGCGTTGATGCCGCGGATGCCGTAGCTGTCGGCGCGCACGGTGCTCTTGTCGGTGCCCCAGATGCCGAGCAGCTGCGAACCGCTGGACGCGTTGGCGGGCTTGGCGGCGCTCCAGGTGTAGTTGTAGGCGCCGGCCTTGCCCGTACCGCCCGACGCGGAGGGGTCGCCGGCGACGGTGCCCGAGGTGCTGCCGTTGTCGTTGTTGGGGGTCTCGTTGAACAGCACGACCAGGGCGGCGACGATGGCGATCGCCAGCACACCGCCGATGATGCCGCCCCAGACCATCACCGGGTTGCGCTGCTTGGGCGGCTGGGGCACCGGCGCGCCGGCGTAGGTGTACCCGCCCTGCGGCTGCGGGTAGCCGTAGCCGGGCGTCCCGTACTGCTGACCGCCGCCGTCGGTGGCCCCGAACGGGGGCTGCTGGCCCGGGGACGGGTCGTACGGGCCGACCGGTGCGCCCATCGGGGGAGTCGGCGCGCTCTGGGCGGGGAAGGCGGCGGCGGTGGGCGCGTAGGCGTAGTCGCTGCCCGGTGCCGGTGCCGGGGCCGCCGGGGGCTGGGCCGGCGGCGGCGTTCCGGGCGCGGCCGGTCCGGCCTGACCGGGGACCGGTGCCCCGTCGAGCTGTGTCATCTGGTCCGCCACGGCGGCGGGGTCGACGCCGGGCGTGCGCCCGAGCGAGACGCCCCGGTTGTCCTGCGGACCCGTGCCCGGCGTGTCGCCTGACCCCGGAGTAGGGTGATCCCCTGCCATCTGATTCCCCGTCATGTCTGGAAGCGCCCCCCGGCCGGTCACGTCCGTGGCCGATGGGACGGGTGAGATTGGGCACCATGGTACGGGTGGCCCGATTTCGCCCTGTCGCAGGCGCCCGGGACCCCGCGTGCCACCCCCTGAGCTGCCGGTCTTCCCACCGGCCCGGCCCGCCCGTCCGGCGGGGCGCCGCGGTCCCCACCGCACCGCCACGCACACTCCGCCAACCCCTCACCTCCCCACCCGGCGCCCGGCCCCCCGCCCGCGCCCCTCCCGCCACCCCGCGCGCCCCTGCTCCGGCCCCCATGACCCGCCCGCGGCCCGCCCGCGACCCGCCCGCGGCACCCCCTCGCGCCTCTCCTCACCGCCTCCGCGCCCCCCGCGCGTCACCCGCCGTTCCACCCGCGTAGGCCGTCGCCGCACCTCCGGGGCCCTTCAGGGCCTAGGCTTCAGGAGGTGAAGGGATCGCCCGGCGGATGGGGTTCCCTCGCCCTTGGGAGGGTGGATCATGTCGACGGACACACCGGGCTCGCAGTCCTCACTGCACCGGGCGAACCTGGAGCGCGTGCTCCGGGCGGTACGGATGGCCGGCTCGCTGACCCAGGCCGAGATCGCCCGCGGCACCGGGCTCTCCGCGGCCACCGTGTCCAACATCGTCCGGGAGCTCAAGGAGAGCGGCACCGTCGTGGTGGCCGACACCTCCTCCGGCGGCCGCCGCGCCCGCAGCGTCTCGCTCAGCGGCGACGCCGGCATCGTGGTGGGGATCGATTTCGGCCACACCCACCTCCGGGTCGCGGTCGGCAACCTCGCGCACCGCGTGCTCGCCGAGGAGAGCGCCCCGATCGACGTGGACGTCTCGGCCGCCCAGGGCTTCGACCGGGCCGAGGCCCTGGTCGACCGGCTGCTCGCCGAGGCCGGCTTCCGCCCGGACAAGGTGATCGGCGTGGGCCTCGGCGTCCCGGGCCCGATCGACGTGGAGACCGGCGCCCTCGGCTCCACCGCGATCCTGCCGGGCTGGACCGGCATCGCCCCCGGCCGCGAGCTGGCCGAGCGGCTCGGCATGCCGGTGCACGTGGACAACGACGCCAACCTCGGCGCCCTGGGCGAGCTGGTCTGGGGTGCGGGCCGCGGCCTGAGCGACCTCGCCTACATCAAGGTGGCGAGCGGTGTCGGCGCCGGCCTGGTGGTCAACGGCCAGATCTACCGCGGCCCGGGCGGCACCGCCGGTGAGATAGGGCACATCACCCTGGACGAGGCCGGCCCGGTCTGCCGCTGCGGCAACCGCGGCTGTCTGGAGACCTTCGTCGGCTCGCGGTACCTGCTGGGCCTGCTCAGCCCGACCCTCGGCCCGGACCTCTCGCTGCCCCGGATGGTCGAGCTGGCCCACCAGGGGGACCTCGGCTGCCGCCGGGTGATCGCCGACGCGGGCCGCCAGATCGGCACCGGCGTCGCGACCCTCTGCAACCTGCTCAACCCGCGCCGGGTGATCCTCGGCGGCGACCTCGCCGACGCCGGCGAGCTGGTGCTGGGCCCGATCCGGGACTCGGTGGCCCGCTACGCCATCCCGAGCGCCGCCCGCCAGCTGTCGGTGGTGCCCGGCACCCTGGGCGGCCGGGCCGAGGTGCTCGGCGCGCTGGCGCTGGTGATGAGCGAGATGGGCGAGTCCGGCGCGCTCGGCAGATCCGCACAGACGTCCGGCGCCCGGTCGTGAGTGCCCGGCGGCGGGCTCCCCGGGCCCGCCGCCACGCGGGAACCGCGCCGTCCGAGGCGGTAACCGGCCAGTGGCACCGGGCACCCCGCTCGGTGTCCGGTAGGCGGACATTAGACTCGACCGGTCGGCACCGACCGAGCGAGTCGGAGCGCGTCGGCACACCGGGCAGCGAGGCCCGCCGGACCGCCAGCGGTCCGCGACTTTGAACGAGGAGGAACGGGTGGCCCTGCTGACCCGCATTCGGGGACCGCGCGATCTCGACCGGCTCACGCCCGGACAGCTGGCGACCCTGGCCGAGGAGATCCGGACCTTCCTGGTGACGGAGGTCTCCAAGACGGGCGGCCACCTCGGCCCGAACCTCGGCGTGGTGGAGCTGACCATCGCGCTGCACCGGGTCTTCGACTCGCCGCGCGACCGCATCCTCTTCGACACCGGCCACCAGAGCTACGTCCACAAGCTGCTCACCGGCCGCCAGGACTTCTCCCGGCTGAAGATGAGCGGCGGCCTGTCCGGCTACCCGTCCCGCGCCGAGTCCGAGCACGACGTGATCGAGAACTCGCACGCCTCCACCGTCATCTCCTACGCCGACGGCCTGGCCAAGGCCAACAAGATCCTCGGCAAGGCGGACCCGGTCGTCGCCGTCATCGGCGACGGCGCGCTCACCGGCGGCATGGCCTGGGAGGCGCTCAACAACCTCGCCGACGCCAAGGACCTGCCGGTCGTCATCGTCGTCAACGACAACGAGCGCTCCTACTCCCCGACCATCGGCGGCCTCGCCAACCACCTCGCGACGCTGCGCACCACCCAGGGCTACGAGCGGTTCCTCTCCTGGGGCAAGGACGCCCTGCAGCGCACCCCGGTGGTCGGCCAGCAGCTGTTCGACACGCTGCACGGCGCCAAGAAGGGCCTGAAGGACTTCATCGCCCCGCAGGGCATGTTCGAGGACCTCGGCCTCAAGTACATCGGCCCGATCGACGGCCACGACCTCACCGCCCTGGAATCGGCGCTCACCAAGGCGCGCGGCTTCGGCGGCCCGGTGATCGTGCACTGCCTCACCGAGAAGGGCCGCGGCTACCACGCCGCCGAGAACAACGACGAGGACCGCTTCCACGCGGTCGGCGTGATCCACCCGGACACCGGCCTGCCGGTGAAGAGCTCGGGCAAGGACTGGACCTCGGTCTTCGGCGAGGAGATGGTGGCGCTCGGCCACGAGCGCGAGGACATCGTCGCCATCACCGCCGCGATGCTCCACCCGGTCGGCCTCGCCCCCTTCGCCAAGGCCTTCCCGGACCGCATCTTCGACGTGGGCATCGCCGAGCAGCACGCCGTCACCAGCGCGGCCGGCCTGGCCACCAACGGGCTGCACCCGGTGTTCGCGGTCTACGCGACCTTCCTCAACCGGGCCTTCGACCAGGTCCTGATGGACGTCGCCCTGCACAAGCTGGGCGTGACCTTCGTCCTGGACCGGGCCGGTGTCACCGGCACCGACGGCGCCTCGCACAACGGCATGTGGGACATGTCGATCCTCCAGGTCGTCCCGGGCCTGCGGATCGCCGCCCCGCGCGACGCCGACCAGGTGCGCGCCCAGCTCCGCGAGGCCGTCCAGGTCAAGGACGCCCCGACGGTGGTCCGCTACTCCAAGGGCACGGTCGGCCCGGCCGTCGCCGCGGTGGGCCGGATCGGCGGCATGGACGTGCTGCGCGAGGCGGCGTCCGACGCCGTCGGCGGGGCCGCCGCGGGCCGCCGCGCCGACGTGCTGATCGTCTCGGTCGGCGCGATGGCCCCGACCAGCCTGGAGGTCGCCGACCTGCTGGCCGCCCAGGGCATCACCGCGACCGTGGTGGACCCGCGCTGGGTCAAGCCGGTGGACGCGGCCCTGCCGGGCCTGGCCGCCGAGCACCGGGCGGTCGTCACGATCGAGGACAACGGCCGGGTCGGCGGCGTCGGCGCCGCGGTCGCCCAGGCGCTGCGCGACGCCGAGGTGGACGTGCCGCTGCGCGACTTCGGCATCCCGCAGGAGTTCCTGGACCACGCCTCCCGGTCCGAGATCCTCGCCGAGATCGGTCTCACCGCCCCGGACATCGCCCGCCAGGTGACCGCGCTGGTCGCCCGGATCGCCAAGCTGGACGTCGCCACCGTCGAGGCCTGATCCGGGGGCCCGGTCACCCGCGCTCCCACCCCCGGCGTTCGCCCGTTTGCGACAACTCCGCAACAGTTCGCCGGGGGGAGGCCAACCGTCAGGCCGATAATCGCACCGAAAGGCGGGACCGGCGCTGCCAGCGCCGATCCCGCCCGGTAGGTTGTCATCCGTGCCGACCCCCACCCGCCCCCGCCTCGCCGGGCTCGCCGAACGCCTGCCCGTGCGCGTCCGTACCCAGCTGATGACGGGGTACTGGACGAGGCTGGTGCCGGTGCTGGCCCTGGTCGCCCTCGTCACCCACGTCCCCTCCTTCGTGCGGCCGGTCTGGAGCCCCGACGAGGGCTTCCTGGCCACCCAGGCCCGGATGCTGGCCGACGGGGGCGTGCTCTACGACACCGTGGTCGACCGCAAGCCCCCGCTGCTGCCCTGGCTCTACCAGGCCTGCTTCGCGGTCTTCGGCTCGGCCTCGCTCTGGCCGCTGCGCACCCTGGCCGTCGGCGCCCACCTGGTCACCGCGATCCTGCTGGCCTCGATCGCCCGCGGCCGCTGGGGCAACCGGGCGGGTGCCGGGGCGGGCCTGCTCTACCTGCTGGTCTCCATCGGGCTCTCCCCGGAGGACACCCAGGCGGCCACCTTCGAGGTGTTCATGCTGCCCGCGATGGTGGCGGCCTTCCGGTACGCCGAGCGGCGCCGCTGGCTGGCCGCCGGCATCGCGGTGGCGCTCTGTTCGCTGACCAAGCAGACCGGCGGCGCGGTGCTGCTGCCGGTGCTCTGGATGCTCTTCCAGGACGCCCGCCGGCGCGGGGTCCGCTGGCCGCCCGCGCTGTTCGAGATCGGCTTCGGCTTCACGCTGCCGATAGCGCTGGTGGCGGTGATCCTCACCAAGCCGAAGGGCTTCCTGTTCTGGGTGGTCACCGGCAGCGGTGACTACGCCTCGTTCGGCGGCGCCTGGCTGCAGATGACGGGCCGGGCGCTCGGCAACTCGGCGATCCTGGCCGCCGCCGGCCTGGGCTTCCTGCTGCCGGTCGGCCGCCGGCTCTGGCTGAAGCACCGCCACCGCCCGCTGCCGGTGGCGGGGGAGGAGCACGGCTCCACCACCGACCTCTGGGTCTGGCTGCTCTCCTCGGCGATCGCGGTCAGCGTGGGCTTCCACTTCTTCGGCCACTACTACCTGCAGCTGATGCCGCCGCTGGTGCTGCTGGGCACCGGCGCGGTCGCCACCTCGGCGGTCCGCTGGAAGCCCGTCCTGGTGTACTCCACGGTCGCCGCCACGGCGTTCTGGGGCCTGGCCCTGGCCTGGCCCGGCGAGCGGCTGAACCAGACCACCGAGGTGGCCACCGCCGTCGCCGCGCAGACCACGCCGAAGGACACCGTGCTGGTCTGGGGCATGCACCCGGAGCTGTACTGGCTGGCCGACCGCAAGCCGGCCACCCGCTACCTGACGGCCGGCTTCCTGACCAACTACAGCGGCGGCAAGGACGGCAGCCCCAACGTCGGCGAGCAGTTCAGCGTCAGCAACGCCTGGCGGACCTTCGACAAGGAACTGGTCGACAACGGCCTGCCCGAGGTCGTCGTCGACGACTCCGGTCTGGCGCCCTACCAGCCGACCCAGATCCCCCGGATCGAGAACCTGCTGGACACCCACTACGAGATGGTGGGCGTCTTCGCCGACACCGTGGTCTACCGCCTCAAGCGCTGACCCGCCGACGCCCCCGGGCCCGACTTTGCCGCCCGGGCCCGCCTTTGCCGCCCGGACCCGCCCGTGCCGCCCGTGCGCGCGTCCGGCACCCCGGAACCCGGCCCGGCACCCCGGAACACGGAAGAGCCCCGGTGACCTCCAGGTCACCGGGGCTCTCCGCGTCGCTGCTAGGCGGGCACCGAGGCCACACCCGGGGCGAGGAACCGCTTGCCGTTCACCCGCTCCGAGACGCCCTCACGGTCCAGGTACGGGGTGATCCCGCCCAGGTGGAAGGGCCAGCCGGCACCGGTGATCATGCAGAGGTCGATGTCCTGGGCCTCGCCGACGACACCCTCCTCCAGCATCAGGCCGATCTCCTGCGCGACGGCGTCCAGAGCACGGTTCAGCACCTGCTCCTCGGTCAGCACGGTGTCGCCGAAGGAGAGCAGCTCCAGCACCTCGGGGTCGAGGACCTGCTTGCCGTCCACCCAGGTGTAGAAGCCGCGCTTGCCGGCCTTGACCACCTTGCCGAGGTTCTCGGAGACGGTGAACCGCTCCGGGAAGGCGCCGTGCAGGGTCTCCGAGACGTGCAGGGCGATGGCCGGGCCGACCAGCTCCAGCAGCACGATCGGGGACATCGGCAGGCCGAGCGGCTCGACGCCCTTCTCGACCGTGGCGATCGGGGTGCCCTCGTCGATGATGGTCTGGATCTCGCCCATGAAGCGGGTCAGGATCCGGTTCACCACGAACGCCGGGGCGTCCTTGCACAGCACCGCGGTCTTCTTCAGCTTCTTCGAGACGCCGAAGGCGGTGGCCAGCGAGGCGTCGTCGGTCTGCTCACCGCGGACGATCTCCAGCAGCGGCAGGATCGCGACCGGGTTGAAGAAGTGGAAGCCGACGACCCGCTCGGGGTGCTTCAGCTTCGAGGCCATCTCGGTGACCGACAGCGAGGAGGTGTTGGTCGCCAGCACACAGGTCGGCGAGACCACGTTCTCCAGGTCGGCGAAGACGGTCTGCTTGACGCCCATCTCCTCGAACACGGCCTCGATCACGAAGTCCGCGTCCGCGAAGCCGGCCGCCTTGTCGAGCGAGCCGGTGACCAGGCCCTTGAGGCGGTTGGCCTTGTCGTTGCCGATCCGGCCCTTGGCGAGCAGCTTGTCGATCTCGGCGTGGACGTAGCCGACGCCCTTGTCGATGCGCTCCTGGTCGATGTCGGTGAGGACCACCGGCACCTCCAGCCGGCGGGCGAACAGCAGCGCCAGCTGGGAGGCCATCAGACCGGCGCCGACGACGCCGACCTTGCTGACCGGGCGGGCCAGCGACTTGTCCGGCGCGCCGAACGGCTTCTTGGCGCGGCGCTGCACCAGGTTGAAGGCGTAGATGCCGCTGCGCAGCTCGCCGCCCATGATGAGGTCGGCCAGCGCCGCGTCCTCGGCGTCGAAGCCCGCCTGCAGGTCCTGGTCCTTGACCTGGGCGATGATGTCCAGCGCGCGGTAGGCGGCCGGGGCGGCCCCGTGCACCTTGCCGTCGGCGACCAGGCGGCCCCAGGCGACGGCGTCGTCCCAGGCCTTGCCGCGGTCGATCTCCTCGCGCTCGACGACCACGTCACCCTTGATGACCTTGGCCGCCCAGAACAGCGACTGCTCCAGGAAGTCGGCCGGCTCGAAGATCGCGTCCGCGATGCCGAGCTCGAACACCTCCTTGCCCTTGAGCTGCTTGTTCTGCGCCATCGAGTTCTCGATGATGACCTTGACGGCCTTCGCCGGACCGATCAGGTTCGGCAGGATGGTGCAGCCGCCCCAGCCGGGGACGAGGCCCAGGAAGACCTCGGGCAGCGAGAACGCCGGGACGCCCGCCGACACCGTGCGGTAGTCGCAGTGCAGGCCGACCTCGACGCCGCCGCCCATCGCCGCGCCGTTGTAGAACGCGAAGGTCGGGACGGACAGCGCGGCGATCCGCTTGAAGACCTCGTGGCCGCCCTTGCCGATGGCCAGCGCGTCCGCGTGCTGCTGGAGCAGCTCGACGCCCTTGAGGTCGGCGCCGACCGCGAAGATGAACGGCTTGCCGGTGATCGCGGCACCGACGATCTTGCCCTCGGCGGCCTCGGCCTCGACCTGGTCCAGCGCCTCGGACAGCTTCAGCAGCGAGCCGGGGCCGAAGGTGGTCGGCTTGGTGTGGTCGAAGCCGTTGTCCAGGGTGATCAGGGCCAGCTTGCCGGCCTGCAGCGGCAGGTCCAGGTGGCGGACGTGGGCCGTGGTGACGACCTCGCCGGGGAAGAGCTCGGCGCCGCGGGTCAGCAGCTCAGTCGTGGTGCTCATGCTCACTTACCGCCCTCGAAGTGGGGGTTCTCCCAGATGATGGTGCCGCCCATGCCGAAGCCGATGCACATCGTGGTGAGGCCGTAGCGGACGTCCGGGCGCTGCTCGAAGCGGCGGGCCAGCTGGTTCATCAGGCGCACGCCGGAGGAGGCCAGCGGGTGGCCGAAGGCGATCGCGCCGCCGAACGGGTTGACCCGCTCGTCGTCGTCCGCGATGCCGTAGTGGTCCAGGAAGGCCAGCACCTGGACGGCGAAGGCCTCGTTGACCTCGAAGGCCTGGATGTCGTCGATGGTCAGACCGGCCTTGGCCAGGGCCTTCTCGGTGGCCGGCACCGGGCCGATGCCCATGACCTCGGGCTCGACGCCGGCGAAGGCGTACGAGACCAGGCGCATCTTGACCGGGAGGCCGAGCTCCTCGGCGACGTCCTCGGCGGCCAGCAGCGAGGCGGTGGCACCGTCGTTCAGACCGGCCGAGTTGCCCGCGGTGATGTTGCCGTGCGGGCGGAACGGGGTCTTCAGGTTGGCCAGCGACTCCATCGTGGTGCCCGGGCGCAGCGGCTCGTCCACGGTGGCCAGGCCCCAGCCGGTCTCGCCGACCTCGGGGTTGGTGTTGCGGATCGAGATCGGCACCAGGTCGGGCTGGATGTCGCCGTTGGCGTACGCCTTGGCGGCCTTCTCCTGGGAGCGCACGGCGTAGGCGTCGCAGCGCTCCTTGGTGATGTGCGGGAACCGGTCGTGCAGGTTCTCCGCGGTCATGCCCATGAACAGGGCGGACTCGTCGACGAGCTTCTCGGAGACGAAGCGCGGGTTCGGGTCGACGCCCTCGCCCATCGGGTGGCGGCCCATGTGCTCGACGCCGCCGGCCACGACCACGTCGTACGCGCCGAAGGCGATGCCGCCGGCGGTGGTGGTCACGGCGGTCAGGGCGCCGGCGCACATGCGGTCGATGGCGTAGCCGGGGACGGACTTCGGCAGGCCGGCCAGCAGGGCCGCGGTGCGGCCGATGGTCAGACCCTGGTCGCCGATCTGCGTGGTGGCCGCGACGGCGACCTCGTCGATCCGCTCGACGGGCAGGTTCGGGTTACGGCGCACGAGCTCCCGGATGCACTTGACGACCAGGTCGTCGGCGCGCGTCTCGTGGTAGATGCCCTTCGGGCCGGCCTTGCCGAACGGGGTGCGGACGCCATCGACGAAGACGACGTCCCTCGCGGTACGAGGCACGGGGGCTCTCCTCCCAGGGACCAACAGGTTGAGGTGGGCAGGCTGCCGCCGTCCGTCGCGCAATGGACGTGAGCGGCGCCGCTTCACCGCCATGCTACCGGTCGGTAACCAACCTGCCCAGGCCCGGCGGGGGCATCTCCTCGTGTGTCCCGCGCCACGTCCCCCGCCCGGGTGCGCCGCAGGTGGGCGGCGGCCGGGCCGCAGGTCGGCGGCGGGGCGCGCCGGCCCCGCACGCGGATGCCGAAGGGGACGCCGAAGGGGACGCTCAAGGGGGACGCCGAAGGGGGACGCCGCCCTTCGGCGACGTCCCCCTTCGGTCGTGCGTGCTCGGTCGGCCCGCGTGGCGGGCCCGGTCAGCCGGCCTGCGCGGTGACCGCCTCCGCGAAGGCGGCGGCGACCACCGGCGCCACCAGCGCGACCTGCCACTGCCGGGCGCCGAGCCGGCGCAGCGCGGCGGCCACGTTCTCGGGGCTCGCGTCGGCCGGCGGCTCCCAGGACACCCGGCGGACCAGGTCCGGGGTGATCAGGTTCTCGGCCGGCAGGTTGTGCGTCTCGGCGAGCTCGCTCACCGCGGCCCGCGCCCCGGAGAGCCGGGCGGCCGCGACCGGGTCCTTCTCGGCCCAGGCGCGCGGCGGCGGCGGGCCGTCGTGCGGCGCGGAGGCCGGCGGCAGCTGGTTCTCCGGGACCTCCCGGCCCCGCTGCACGGCGGCCAGCCACTGCTCCAGCTGCCGGCGGTGCACCCGCGGACCGAAGCCCTGGACGGCCTGGAGCGCGGCGATGTTGAGCGGCATGGCCAGCGCGGCGTTGACGATCGCGGCGTCCGAGAGCACCCGGCCCGGCGAGACGTCCCGCTCCTGCGCCATCCGGTCGCGGGTCAGCCAGAGCTCGCGCACCACGGCCAGCTGGCGGCGCCGGCGGACCTTGTGCAGCTGCGAGGTGCGGCGCCAGGGGTCGGTGCGCGGCGCCGGGCGGGGTGCCGAGGCGATCGCGGCGAACTCCTCCAGCGCCCAGTCGAGCTTGCCCTGGGCGTCCAGCTCCTGTTCGAGTGCGTCGCGCAGCTCGACCAGCACCTCGACGTCCAGAGCGGCGTAGCGCAGCCACGGCTCGGGCAGCGGGCGGGTGGACCAGTCGACCGCCGAGTGCTCCTTGGCCAGGCTCAGGCCGAGCACGCTCTCCGTCATCGGTCCGAGGCCGACCCGGGCGAAGCCGGCGATCCGCCCGGCCAGCTCGGTGTCGAAGAGCCGCTGCGGCCGCATCCCGACCTCGGCCAGGCAGGGCAGGTCCTGGGTGGCGGCGTGCACGACCCACTCGGTGTCCGCCAGGGCGGCGCCCAGCGCGCTCAGGTCGGGGCAGGCGATCGGGTCGATCAGCGCGGTCCCGGCGCCCGCGCGGCGCAGCTGGATGAGGTACGCCCGCTGGCCGTAGCGGTAGCCGGAGGCCCGCTCGGCGTCGACGGCGACCGGTCCCGAACCCGCGGCGAAGGCGGCGACGACGGCGGCCAGCGTCCGCTCGTCCGCCACGACTGGCGGGATCCCCTCCTTCGGTTCGAGGAGCGGGACCGGGGCTGCTTCTTCTGGGATGGCTGCTACGGCGTCGGTCACCCACCAAGGGTACGACGGACCACGCAACCGGGAGTGTTGTCGGACTGGTCAGACCGGGTCCGGGAATATGACAGAGACCCGCCCGCCCGCCTCCGGGGTGCTCGGAGCCCGGTGACCGGTCCTGCGCCGGACGGCCGGGCCCGGCACCGCTGCGGCGGGGCCGGGGGGGACGGAGCCCACCGGCGCCGCCCCCGGCCCCCCCCCCCGGGCGCG
>NZ_JBHXTG010000117.1:0-3093 GCF_042677465.1 Kitasatospora sp. NPDC127111 | reverse complement strand
GGGCTGTCTTCTACTTCCGGCCGGCGCCGCCGCAGCGGTCCCGCCGACGGGTCAGTGGATGATGCCGGTGCGCAGGGCGACCGCGACCATGCCGGCCCGGTCGCCGGTGCCCAGCTTGCGGGCGATGCGGGCGAGGTGGCTCTTCACGGTGAGCGCGGAGAGGCCCATCGCCACGCCGATCGCCTTGTTGGACTGGCCCTCGGCGACCAGCCGCAGCACCTCGACCTCGCGGCCGGAGAGCTCCCGGTAGGCGGCCTGCTGCGCGCCCGGCGCACCGGGGGCCCCGGGGGCGCCCGGAGCACCGGCCGCACCCGGCACGCCCGGCATGCCGGGGCGGCGCATCCGCCCGGCCAGGCCGCCGGCGCCGATCGGGAGGCCGGGGCGGCCCGGCATGGCGACGTTGGTCCGGGTACCGGTGACCACGTAGCCCTTGACGCCGCCGGCCAGCGCGCTGCGGACGGCGCCGATGTCGTCGGCGGCGGAGAGCGCCAGGCCGTTGGGCCAGCCCGCGGCGCGGGTCTCGGCCAGGATGGTGAGCCCGGAGCCGTCCGGGAGGTGGACGTCGGCGACGCAGATGTCGCGCGGGGTGGAGACCCGGGGGCGGGCCTCGGCGATCGAGGACACCTCGATCACGTCCCGGACGCCGAGCGCCCAGAGGTGGCGGGTGACGGTGTTTCGGACGCGGGGATCGGCGATGACCACCATGGCGGTGGGCTTGGTCGGGCGGTAGGCGACCACGTTTGCGGGGTGCTCAAGAAGGACCGACACCAGGCCTCCTGCGGGGAGTGGCGGACGGAACCCCGATGGGGGCGGTCGGAGTGTTCCGCGCTTTGGAAAGGGTCACAGTCTGCTTCGGCAGCAACCGTGCCCGGCTTTAGCGAAAGATCACGATCTAGTGAGTAACAATACGGACAAATCGCGCAGATGACTGATACGACATGCCTGGAATTCGCACAAAATCGATCACATCCGGTACGGATCGGTCGGTTTTGGCCGAGTAATTGACGCAGAGCGGGTCGGAAGTCACACTCCGTCAGCCCTGGGGGTGGCGCCGGGCCCCGCCGGTGCCGACCGGCCCGGACGCCACTCGTCAGTGCGAGCGCGGGCGCCGGCGGGCGGGCATCGGGACCACCCCGCCGAGTGACGGCACGTCCGCCGGCGGCTGCGGCGCCGGGGCCGCCGGCGGCAGGCCGGCGCTGATGCAGAGCAGGTCCCCCCAGGCCGCCAGGTGCCGCTCGAAGCGGCCGTCGGCCGGCGTCCAGGACGCCCGGATCTCGATCTCGGTGGACGACGCCCGGTCCGCCAGGCCGCCGAAGTACTGCGAGGCGCACCTGGTCACCGTCCCCGACGGCTCGGCGTAGCCGGCGCCGTGCGCCTGCAGCGCGTCGAGCAGCCAGGCCCAGCCGACCTCGGAGAGCATCGGGTCGCCGGCCATCTCCGGCTCCAGCTCCGCGCGGGTCATGGTCACCACGCGGAAGTTCCCGTTCCAGGCCTCCTGCCCGGCCGGGTCGTACAGCAGCACCAGCCGGCCGTCGGCCAGCTCCTCGCCGTCCACCTCCACCGCGGCGGTCAGCGCGAAGGAGTGCGGGGCGAGCCGGCGCGGCGCCGGGGCGGGGGCGAGGACCAGCTCGGGGCGCGGCCGCGCCCCCGTCAGAGCCTCGACCGCGGCCCGGAACTCGCTCGGCGCCGCCTCCCGACCCGTTCCGCCACCTGTTCCGCCACCCTGTGCGGGGTGCCCGCCGACCGCTGCCATGACCCGAAGACTAGGTCGAAAACGCGGGTAATCGCCGCAACTTCTGCCCGTGCGGCGTGCCGGGACGGCGAACCGGCCGGATCATTGGAGGAATCGACGAGCCCGGCCGGGGAGCCGCGTCCGGGGCGCGTGCGAAGATTTGAACCGTGAGCGAGACAACGGCAGACACCACGGCAGCCCCCCAGGCCGGCGCCGCCCCCGGTCAGCAGACCCCCGCGCGCCGCGGCGCCGCGCACGACTCCGCGTTCCTGCGCGCGTGCCGGCACGAGCCGGTGCCGCACACCCCGGTGTGGTTCATGCGCCAGGCGGGCCGTTCGCTGCCCGAGTACCTGAAGGTCCGCGAGGGCATCCCCATGCTGGAGTCCTGCATGCGGCCCGAGCTGGTCAAGGAGATCACCCTCCAGCCGGTGCGCCGGCACAAGGTGGACGCGGCGATCTTCTTCAGCGACATCGTGGTGCCGCTGAAGGCGATCGGCATCGACGTCGACATCAAGCCCGGCATCGGCCCGGTCATCGCCGACCCGATCCGCACCGCCGAGGACCTCCAGCGGCTCCGCCCGCTGGAGCCCGACGACGTCCCCTACATCACCGAGGCGGTCGGCCTGCTCGTCGACGAGCTCGGCAGCACCCCGCTGATCGGCTTCGCCGGCGCCCCCTACACGCTGGCCAGCTACCTGGTCGAGGGCGGCCCGTCCAAGAACCACGAGAACACCAAGGCCATGATGTACGGGCAGCCCGAGCTGTGGGCCGCCCTCGTCGACCGGCTCGCCGACATCACCGCGGCCTTCCTCAAGGTGCAGATCGAGGCCGGCGCCTCCGCCGTCCAGCTGTTCGACTCCTGGGTCGGCTCGCTCGCCCCGGACGACTACCGCCGCTCGGTGATGCCCGCCAGCACCAAGGTCTTCGACGCCGTCGCCGGCTACGGCGTGCCGCGGATCCACTTCGGCGTCGGCACCGGCGAGCTGCTCGGCCTGATGGGCCAGGCCGGCGCGGACATCGTCGGCGTCGACTGGCGGGTGCCGCTCAACGTCGCCGCCGAGCGGGTCGGTCCCGGCAAGGGTCTGCAGGGCAACCTCGACCCGGCCGTGCTCTTCGCGCCCACCAAGGCCGTCGAGACCAAGGCCCGCGAGGTGCTGCACGCCGCCCAGGCGCTCGGCACCAGCGGCCACATCTTCAACCTCGGCCACGGTGTGCTGCCCAGCATGGACCCGGACGCGCTCAGCCGGCTGGTCGAGTTCGTGCACGAGGTCAGCGCCCGCTGATCCCGGTGGCGGGGCCCCCCCGCCCCGCGGGGGCCCCCCCCCCCCCCCCCCGAGCCCAGCCCCGCAGCCCGATGCTCC
>NZ_JBHXTG010000116.1:0-18852 GCF_042677465.1 Kitasatospora sp. NPDC127111 | reverse complement strand
CCGGTGGACGGACGTCCACCGGCCCCGCCTCCTACGGGCGCGGGTCAGACCAGGAGCTTCTCCTCAAGTCGTCCATGACGCTCCTGTCGGCGCGGACCAGGGTTCACCCGAGTCCTATCACCGCGTTCCGGACATCGCGCCCCGGTGTTCAGCCGTCCCGGTGACCCCTCGGGCCGCCGTTCCCGGCGCCGCCGCCGCCGTCAGCCCGCCGCCGCCCTGGCCCGCAGCTCCACCGCCAGGCCGATCAGCTCGCCCCACCAGGGCTCGTGGCTGCGGACCAGCAGCCGCTGCGCCTCGGCCGGCTCGACCGCCCGCACCTCCACCACCTGCTCGCCGTCGTCCGGATTGGTCGGCGCGGAGTCCACCGCGACCTCCGCCCAGCCCCAGAGCCAGGCCTTCTCCGGGTGCGGCTGCCACGGCCGGTACGGCTCCGCGAGGTCCGTCACGCAGCGGTGCGCCCCGAGCCAGACCGGCGCGCCGAGCAGCCGGGCACCGGCCTCCTCCCGCAGTTCGCGGACCAGGCAGGACTCGACCGACTCGCCGCTCTCGCGGGTGCCGCCCGGCAGGAACCAGTGGTCGCGCCCGTCGCGGCAGAGCACGACGCGTCCGGCGGTGAACCCCACCAGGTGGATGTTGGTGACGAGTTCGTCCGGTGGCAGCGCCGTCGAGAACCGGGCGTCGAAACGGCCCCAGGCCCAGTACTGCGGGGCGTGCAGCTGCGGGAACCGGGCCGGCAGGTCGGTGAGTCCACCGGCTCTCTCTGTGGTGTCCGTCATTCACCGATCATAGTCCGCCGGGGCTGCCGGCCCCCTGTTCCCGGGGGCGCGAAGCCGGGGCGACGGCGCGCTCTCCCCCGGGCCCGACCATCGGTCAGGTCGCCGCGGCCACCCCGAACTCCGGCTCCAGGTCGGCGGTGTCGACCGCGTGCTGGCGGAGCGGGATGGCCGCCGGGCGGACCGCGCCGAGCGGGGAGCCGGTCCAACTCCCCAGGGACATCTCGGCGGTGATGCCCGGGCCGAAGCCGGCGATCAGCCCCGGGGTGCCGTCGGCGACGGAGCCGTCCTCGAACAGCCGGGCCAGCGCGTCGAGGACCACCGCGCTGGCGATGTTGCCCCGCTCGGTGAGGGTGGCGCGGCTGAACCGGAAGGCGGCGGGCTCGAGTTCGAGGAAGCGGCAGAGGTCGTCCAGGATGCGCGGGCCGCCGGCGTGCACGATGTAGAAGCCGAGCCCGGAGACGTCCCAGTCGTGCGCGGTGGCGAGGGTGCGCAGCGCCGGGGCGAGCATCGCCATCGTGCCCGGGACGCGCTTGTCGAGCTGGAAGTGGAACCCGGTGTCCTTCACCCCGTAGGAGATCCAGTCCTCGGTGTCCGGGACGAGGTGCGAGCCGTTGCGCTCGACGTGCACGCCGGTGCCGCCGCGGCCGCGCATCACGGCGGCGGCGACCGCGTCCCCGAACAGGCCGTTGGAAAGCAGCGAGCCGACGCCGAGGTCGGTCGGCTGGTAGCAGAGCGAGCAGAACTCGCAGGCCACGATCAGGACGTTGGCGCCCGGGTAGGCGCGGCAGAAGTCGTGCGCGCGGTTGACCGCGGCGCCGCCGGCCGCGCAGCCGAGCTGGGCGATCGGCACCTGGCGGGTGTCGGAGCGGAAGCCCATGGTGTTGATCAGCCAGGCGGTCAGCGAGGGCATCATGAAGCCGGTGCAGGACACGTAGACGATCAGGTCGACGTCCCGGGCGGACAACTCGGCGTACCCGAGGGCGCGTTCGACCACCTCGGGGACGCGCCGCTTGGCCTCGCGCTCGTAGACCGCGTTGCGGGTGGTGAGGCCGGGGTGCCGCAGCGTCTCGTCGATCGGCTGGACCAGGTGCCTCGTCCGCACCCCGGTGTTCTCGATCAGCCGGAGGGCGAGCGGGAGTTGGGGGTGGTCCCGGTGCAGGGTGCGGGCCAGGTCGAGGGTCTGGTCGAGGGTGATGACGTGCTCGGGAACGGCGACGGCGGGACGGCAGAGAGTTGCCATGGGTGTCAGAGGTCTCCCCTGGTGACCCGCGCGGGCGGCGGCCGGCGCGGGCGGTGGCCTACGGGTGCGTTCGGCGTGCGCCGCGGCGGTGCGGCGCCGAGGTCACCAGGCGACCGGCAGGGTCCGCGGGTAGCGCCAGATCGAGCCGGTGCGCCAGTCCAGCTCCTCGGCCGGCACGGCCAGCCGCAGGCCGGGGAAGCGGCGCAACAGGGTGCCGATGGCGACCTGGAGCTCCATCCGGGCCAGGTGGGCGCCGGCGCAGTGGTGGGTGCCGTGACCGAAGGTCATGTGGTGGGCCGCGCCGCGGTCGAGGTCGAGCTCGTCCGGCCGCTCGAACACCGCCGGGTCGCGGTTGGCGGCGAGGTAGGAGACGTGCACCGCCTCGCCGGCCCGGATCGGCACCCCGCCCAGCTCGACGTCCTCGGTGGCGACCCGGGCGATGCCGACGCCCTGCCGGAACGGGATGAAGCGGAGCAACTCCTCCAGGGCGCGCGGCAGCGTCTCGGGCCGGGCGCGCAGCCCGGCGAGCTGCTCGGGGTGGGTGAGCAGGGTGTAGGTGATGTTGCTGAGCTGGTAGGTGCTGGTGTCGTGGCCGGTGACCAGCAGCACCATGGCCATCACGGCGAGCTCCTGGTCGTCCAGCAGCTCCTCCTCGTCCCGGGCGGTGGCGAGCGCGCTGATGAGGTCCTCGCCGGGGTCGCGGCGGCGGGCGGCCGTCAACTCGGTGAAGTAGGCGCGCAGGGCGGCCTTGGCGCGCACCTGGCCGTCGCCGCCGCCGGGGCCCATCGCCATCATCGCGACGGCGTGCCCGCGCAGCTCGGCGCGGTCCCGCTCGGGGATGTCGAGCAGCTCGCAGATGGTGGTCATCGGCAGCCGGGCGGAGAGGTGCCGCACCAGGTCGGCGGGGGAGCCGTGCTCGGCCATCTCGTCCAGGTACCCGTCGACGATCCGCTGCGTCCTCGGGCGCATCCGTTCGACCTGGCGGTTGGTGAACCCCTTGGCGACCAGGCGGCGCAGCCGGTTGTGGGCCGGCGGGTCCATCAGGTTGATCGCCTCGACCTGGGCGATCGGGGCGGGCGTCATCCGGGGCAGGTCGCGGCCGATGCCCGCCGCGCGGCTGAACCGGCGGTCGGTGGTGACCACGCGGACGTCCTCGTACCGGGTGGCCAGCCAGGCCTCGCCCTCGCCGTGCGGCAGCCGGATCCTGGCGATCGGCTCCTCGGTGAGGATTCGCTTCAGGAGCGGGTCGAACTCCAGGCCTTCGGTGTGGTTGAAGGGGCAGTCCCACACGGGGGCGGAGGTAGTCACGGGCTGATCCAAGTGGCCGGAGTCGGTACCGCCCGGGACGTCGGGTCGTTCGGGCGCGGACGTGCTGATGTTCCCCCATCAGGCGGCGGAAATCCGGATACGAGGGATTGTTCGCTCGATCGAGCGAGCTAGCCGATAGTCATGCGATATGCCGTGCGGACGAAGGGAGTTGGGAGACCTCCGCCGTCCGCGGGCCGAGCGGACGCGGACGACCGGGCCCGGATGAGCGGACGCGGACGACCGGGCCCGCTCAGCCGGCGGAGGGCGGCACGCGGGTGAAGGAGCGGCGGTAGGAGCGCGGCGGGACGCCCCGGCGGCGGACGAACTGCTCGCGCAGGACGGCCGCGCTGCCGTAGCCGACCCGGCGGGCGACCTCCTCGACCGGCAGGTCCGTCGTCTCCAGGAGCTCCTCGGCGCCGCTCAGCCGCAGGTCCCGCAGCCAGGCGTGCGGCGTGGTGCCGGTGGCGGCGGCGAAGCGGCGGAGGAACGAACGCTTGCTCATCACCGCCCGCCGGGCCAACTCCGCGACCGGCAGCGGCTCGTGGAGGTGCTCCCGGGCCCAGGCGAGCACCTCGGCCAGCCGCTCGTCCTGGCCGTCCTCGGGTACCGGCGCGGCCAGGTACTGGGCCTGCCCGCCGTCGCGGTGCGAGGGCAGCACCATGTCCCGGGCGACGTGGTTGGCCACGGCGGCGCCGTGCTCGCGCCTGATCAGGTGCAGGCAGAGGTCGAAGCCCGCGGCCGCGCCCGCACCCGTGGTGATCCGGCCGTCGTCCAGGTACAGCGCCCCGGGCTCGACGGCGACGTCCGGGTACTCGCGGGCCAGCAGGTCGGCGAACCGCCAGTGGGTGGTGGCCCGGCGGCCGTCGAGCAGCCCGGCGGCGGCGAGCGCGAAAGCGCCCACGCAGTGGGCGGCCACCACCGCGCCGCGCTCGTACGCGGCCGACAGGGCGTCGAGCACGGCGGGCGCGGGCGGCGTGCGGAAACCCGCCCCCGGCAGGGCGAGCACGAGATCGGCGGCGGCCAGCCGGTCCAGGCCGTGCTCGATCGTGAGCGGCACGCCGAGGTCGCTGCGGACGCTCCCGGGCCGGTCCGCGCACAGGGCGAAGTCGAAGCCGGGCATCGCCTCCCCGTGCGGGCCGAACACCTCGGCGACGATGCCGACGGCGAGCATGCCGACTCCGGGCGGGGCGTACGCGGCGACGGTCGTGAAGGGGGGCATCCGCGGAGTCTGGCACATTTCCTGCGATCAGTGGCATCAGTGCCACTCGTCGGGTGCCGTCCCGTTCGACAGGATCGAGGCATGACAGACGCACCGCTCGGCCGCAGCGCCGCATTCAAGGTCCTGACCACCGGTTACGTCGGCTCCACCGGCCCCGGGGTCGCCGCCACGGTCTCCTACGTCGCGGACGCCGGACGCCACGTGATCTTCGACCCGGGCATGGTGGCCGACCACGACGACATCCTCGTCCCGCTCGCCGAGCTGGGGCTCGGCCCCGACGACATCACCGACGTGGTGCTCAGCCACCACCACCCGGACAACACCATGAACGTCGGCCTCTTCCGCCGGGCCCGGGTGCACGACCACAAGGTGGAGTACCAGGGCCACCGGTGGACGAACCGCGACGCCGAGGGCTACGAACTCACCCCGTCCCTCCGGCTCATCCGCACCCCCGGCCACAGCCCCGAGGACATCACGCTGCTGGCCGGCACGGAGGAGGGCGTGATCGCCTTCGCCGGCGACCTGTGGTGGCACGCGAACGGGCCGGCCGACGACCCGGTGGCCCCGGACCGCGAGGTCCTGCGCGCCTCCCGGCTCCGGGTGCTGGCCGCGGCGGACCTGATCGTGCCCGGCCACGGCGCCCCCTTCACGGCCGACGACACGACCCCGCGGTAGGGCCGCCCGCGCTCCAGCCACCCGGGGCCGTCCGGCGAGAACCGGGCGGGGGTCCGGTGGCGTCCGTGTCGGCGTGATCAAAGGTGTCCTCGGCGCCATGCCGATGTTCTGGCCCGGGCTGCTCGCCTCGCTCGTGCCGGCCGCGCTGCTGAACCGGCCGGTCGGGCGGGCGCTGCGGGCGCACTGGGCGGTGGCGTTCGTGCTGCTGCTCGCGCTCGGCGGGGTGGTGACGCTGACGCTGCTGCCCAACGCGCCGGTCCCGCTCTGGGAGTACTCGCGCGACGCCGTCCGGCACTGCACCTTCGCCGGCCTGCGGCTGCGCCCGCCGGGGGAGTGGTTGACGTCCCGTCGGGCGGACCTGAACGTCCTGATGTTCCTCCCGGTCGGGTTCGCCGCGGCACTGGCGGGTACGAAACGCCGGGCGGCGGCCGTCCTGGCGGGCGTGACGGCACTGCCGTTCGCGGTGGAGTGCGCGCAGTACGCGGTGCCGGCGATCGGCCACGCCTGCGACGCCCAGGACGTCTGCGACAGCCTGCTCGGCCTGGCCCTCGGCGCGGCGCTCGGTCTGTTCGCGGGCCGGTTCGCCCGGGCGGGCGCGCGGTCACTGCGGGAGCGGGTGCGCCTGACGCACTGATCTCCGGCACCACCGGCACGGAGAACGTGGGGAGCACGGACCGGACGGGGAGAGGGGGTGGGGGCGTTGGGCACCTTCGGTCAGGCCGTCCGCGTTCCCGGACTGCGGACGGGGTCGGCTTCGCGGGGGCACTCCTGGCGGGCGCGACGGCCGTCGTCCCGACGGCCGCCCTGGCCCTGGTGGGTGCGGCGGACGGCTACCCGTTCACCGGGGTGAGCGTGCTGGTCGTCGCCGGCGTCGCGCTCGGCACGGTGGGCACGCTGGGCCGCCGGCTGCACGAGGCGGTCACCCTGCGCCGCCTCGCGCCGTCCCCGCGGTAGCCGGCGCGGCGGCCCCGCCCCCCCCGGTCCGCGCACCGGAAGTCGGCCCCGCCGGCCTCCCACGACGCACGGGCGGCGGCCGGGGCGACACGGCATCTTTTCAGAAGCCTCACACTGGGGTGTGGAACCCCCACAGCCGGGCTGCCTAGGCTCCGCATGCGCACGACGACGTGCGCGGAGCCGGCACGACGGACGACGACCGGCGAGTGCCGGTCGCCCGGCAGCACGGGAAGAACACATGGACTACTGCGCACCCTGCCGCCGCCACCTGAACGGCGCCCTGGCCTGCCCCGGTTGCGGGGCCCCGGCGAGCGGTCCCGCCCCGGTGGGCGGCCCGGACGCGGCGGCGTACCCGCCGGCGGAGACCCCGGCCGTGCCGCGGCAGGCGTTCGCCGAGCCGGCCGCGGCGACGTCGACCTCCCCGGCCGCGTCGCCGTCGGCCGGCCCGTCCTCCCGGCGCGGTGGCCGGCGGGCCGGGCGGCGGCCGGGGCTTCTCGTCGGATCCGTGGTGGGCCTGGCCGTCGTGGGGCTCGGGGTGGCGGCCCTGACCGCGAACGGGACGGAGACGGCGCCCGCCGAGCCGGGTGCCGGCCGGCCGGTCAGCACGGAGTCCCCCAGTGGACCGGCCGCCGCGCCGGCCACGCCCACCGCCGCGCCGAGCACGACCGGGACGCCGGCCCCGTCGGCCACCCAGCGCCCCAGCACGCGCGCCACCACCGCCTCGGCCTCCGCCTCCGCCTCGAAGAGCGGCGCGTCGACGGCCCCGGCGACCACCCGCGCGCCGGACCCGGACCCGGCCCCGCCGGCGCAGCCGGCCCCGACCACGACCCGGGCGACCACTCCGCGCCCCTCGGCCACCCCCACCCCGAAGCCCACGCAGACCTGCACCCAGTTCCTCTTCTGGTGCACCTGAGACACCCTTCGCGGCGCGCGGCAGGGGCGGGCCCGCCCCTGCCGCGCGCGGGCGTCAACTGACCGGGGTCGTGATGGTCACCGTGTTGTTGTCGGTGGCCGGATCGGGTGTGGTGCTGGTGGCCCTGGCGGTGTTGGTGATGCCGCCGGGGCCGGTGTTCAGCGCCTTCACCACGACCGTGACGGTGGCCGTCGCGCCGGAGGCGAGCGTGCCGATGGTGCACTTCACGCTGTCGGTGGAGCCGACGGGCGGGGTGACGCAGCTGCCGGTGCCGGCCGTCGCACTGACGAACCGCCCGTTGGCGGGCAGGGCGTCGGTGAGGGCGACCTCCTCCGCGCTCGTCGGGCCGTTGTTCCGCACGGTGACGGTGTAGGTCAGGTTGGCGCCGCCCGCCACCGGCTCGGGGGTGGCGCCGATCGCGACGGCGAGGTCGGCCTGCGGGCGGACCAGGGCCGCCGTGTACTGGTACCCGGCGGTGACGGCGGTGGCGCCGTCGAGGTACCGCGTGCAGGGGGCGGTCTCGCCGACGGCGCACACCCGGACGGGGCTGTGCCGCTCGGCGTTGGTGCCGTCCCCGAGCTGGCCCTTGGCGTTGCCGCCCCAGCCGACCGCACCGCCGTCGGAGCGCAGGGCCACGGTGTGCGCGAATCCGGCGGTGACGGCGGTGGCGCCGGTCAGGTAGCTGCCGCAGGGCGCCGCCACCCCGATGGCGCACACCCGGACGGGCGTGCTCCGGTCCGTGGTGGTGCCGTCGCCGAGCTGGCCGTAGCCGTTGTAGCCCCAGGTGCGGAGGAAGCCTCCGGTGGTCACCGCGGCACTGTGGCTCTCGCCCCCGGCGATGCCGGCGACGCCGGTGAGGTAGCTGACGCACGGTACGGTCGCTCCGATGGCGCAGACCCGCGCCGGGGTCGACCGGTCGGTGGTGGTGCCGTCACCGAGCTGGCCGGTGGTGTTGCGGCCCCAGCCGTGCACGCCGCCGTCGGAGCGCAGCGCCAGGCTGTGGAACGCCCCGGCGGCGATCGCGGTGATGCCGTCCAGCGGTGTGGCGCAGGTCGGGTCGCCGCAGACCGGTTCCGCGGAGGCGTAGTTGGTGCTGGTCGCGTTGCCGAGCTGGGCGTAGCTGTTGAGGCCCCAGCTGCGGACGGTGCCGTCCGACAGCAGGGCCAGGTTGTGGAAGCCCCCGGCGGCGATGGCGGTCACGCCGTCGAGCGGGGCGAAGCAGCCGAAGCCGCAGGTGGTCACCGGGGTGCTGTGCTGGGCGACGGTGCCGTCACCGAGCTGGTTGACGGAGTTGTCCCCCCAGGCCACGACGGTGCCGTCGGCGCGCAGCGCCATGCTGTGCACGTTTCCGGCGGCGACGGCGACCACGTTCGTGAGGAACGCCGAGCAGGGCGCGGTCTGGCCGACGGCGCAGACCGGCGTCGGGGTGGTCTGGTCGTCGTGGGTGCCGTTGCCGATCTCGCCGAACGTGTTGTCCCCCCAGGCGAGGACGGTGCCGTCGGCGCGCAGCGCCACGCTGTGGGCGTTCCCGTTGGCCACGGCGACGACGTCCTGGAGCGGTCCGGTGCAAGGGGCGGCTCCGCAGACCCGGTCCGGGGTGGCCCGGTGGTCGACCGCGGTGCCGTCGCCGAGCTGGCCGAAGTCGCCGTCGCCCCAGCTGAGCGCGGTGCCCGGGACACCGGGCCGGAGGACCCTGGCCTCCGGGGTGTCCGCGGCACGGGCCTGCTGCCAGCCTCCGGGGAGCAGCAGGGCGGCCAGCAGCGCGGCGGCGAGGACGCGCGGACTTCGGCGGGCGGATCCGCCTCCGGAGGTGGGCGGGTGGTGCAAGGCGGGCATGCGCATGCGCGGCTCCTGTCGCCGGACGGGGGTGGTGCGGCACCACGATGCGCGGCGGATCCGGCGCGGGCCGGGCGACGGCTCCGGAGGGTCACCCCGCCGGGCGCACCGCGGGGCCGCCGGCACTCCTCCGGCGGCCCCGCGGCGGCGACGGTGCGTCAGCCGACCGGCGTGGTGATGGTGGCGGTGTTGTTGCGCGGGTTGGGGTCGGGGGTGGGGCTGGCGGCCTCGGCGGTGTCGGTGATGTCGTGGCTGCCGGTGAGGACGGCCCTGACCACGAGGGTGACGGTGGCGGTGGCCCCTGACCGGACCGTGCCGAGGGCGCAGCCGTCGCGCCCTGCGACGGGGATGCCACCCCGTCGGGCGCACGCGCCACCGCCGCCCGCCCGCGTCGGCGTCAGGGGTCGTGCCGCAGGCCGAGCGTCCAGGCGTGGGTGGTGTACCGAGTCGCGTCGTCGGCGGCCCGTTCGGCGAGGGTGACGGTGAGCCGGTCGTCGCCCTCGCGCCGCAGGGCGCTGGTCCACCGGTACAGCCGGTCCGGCGGGATCGGGTGCAGTTCGGCGAGGACGGTGTCGTCGAGCCGGCGGCCGACGGCGCGCAGCACGCCCGCGTCGAGCACCAGGAGGGTGCCGTCCGGCAGCACGACCGGCGGCGGCGTGCTCGGATCCGTCAGCAGCGGCCCGCGTTCGATGCCGCCGCCGGGCAGCAGTCGGACGACCCGGCTGCGGGTGGGGTGGTTGCGGTCCGCCTCGACCACCCGGACGCCGCTGCCGACGACGTAGTGGCCGTAGCTGCGCCAGGCGTCGACCTGACGGCCGTCGCGGTCGTACTCCCAGGTGTCGAAGAAGTCGTAGCCCTCCAGGCCGAGCAGGAACCGGCCGCCCCGGCGGGCCGCGCCGCGTTCGCCGCGGAGTTCGGCGACCGGGGTGCCGTCCGCGAGGTCCAGCAGCAGTGCCGGGCCGAGGTGGCCCCAGGCGGAGTACTCCAGGGAGTCGGTGGTGACGAGGACGCGGCCGCCGGAGATGTGGGCGGCGTTGGGGCGGCCGGTGCAGCGGTGGGTCCAGCGGGTGCGGCCGGTGGCGTCGACGCAGCTGATCCGCCCGGGCCGGCCGAGGACACGCAGGTCGTCCCGCCGGGCGAGCGGCCGCCCGGCGGGGGGCGGCGGTTCGTACGGCGGCGGCTCGTACGGCGGCGGGCCGGCGCTGCGGCGGTGGTCCAGGACGGTGACGCGCCAGCCGGCGGGCGGGCCCGCCGTACGGTGGCTCTCCTCGGGCATCGGCATGCGGCGATGCTAGGCGGTGTCCGACCTGGGCCGCACCGTCGGTTCACGCCCCGGCCGGGTGCGTGATCCCCCTTGGCTTCAAGTCGACTTGAAGGTGCACAGTGGGCCCATGACTGCCGAACCGACCGACCGCGTCCTCCGGATCCGGCGCGAACTGGCCGCGCTGGGGCTCACCCAGCCCCAGTACTGGATCCTCCGCTACCTCGCCCCGGGTGACCTGGGCGCCGACGTCTCCGGCCGCACCCTGGACGAGCTGGCCGCCGTCCTCGGGGAGTACCTGCTCCCCGGCGACGACCTGCCGGCGGACGCGGACGGCCTCCTCGCCCGCGCCCTGGTCGGCCGGGACGCCGACGGCCGCCTCCGGCTCACGCCGGCCGGCCGGGCGGCCCACACCCGGGTGAAGGAGAGCCTGCCGGCGATCCAGGCCCGCCTCGGGGAGGCGGAGGAGGCCTGATCCCGGGTCAGAGGCCAAAGTTCAGGGCGTACAGCGAGCGCGCCAGGTCGGCGGTGACGAAGTCCGTCGGGACGGTGCCCAGCACCGGCCGGGTGGTGCGGTCCAGGCCGCCGAGGTAGCCGCGCAGCTTGGGGGTGATCGCGTCGGCGGCCTGGCGCGGCCAGAGGCCCCAGCCGGAGCTGGACGTGAAGGTGAGGAAGAGCCGCTGCGGGTCGGTGGCGGCCCGGGCGGCGGTCAGGTGGGCGGAAACCTCGGGCCACTTGCGGGAGTTGAGCTCGAAGATGGTCCCGATGTCGTAGTCGTCCTCGATGTCGGTGCGCGGGCCGCCCCAGCGCAGGCCGGGCAGGCCGGCGTTGTCGGCGAGCAGGACGACCCGGCCGCGGACCTCGCCGAGGCGCGGGATCCGGTCGTCGGTCCAGAAGAGGCCCGGCCAGCGCCGGCTGTAGTCGGCGAAGAGGGCGCCGAACTCCGCGTCGGAGACGGTGGAGTACTCCTGCTTGACCCGCATCAGCAGGGTCTCGCCGGGGTGTGCGGCGAGGAAGGCCCGGCACTGGTTGAGCACGTCGCCGAAGAAGGTCTTCTGGAAGACCGGCCCGTGGTGGATCGCGAGCACGCCGTCGATGGCGCGGCAGCGGATGTCGAGGAAGCGCACGCCCGCCGTCAACTGGTCGGAGAGAGCGAGCGTCTGGGTCTGCGTCAGCGCGCCGCCGTAGAGCGAGCAGGTGTCGTGCGTGCCGGGGAGGGTGAGCCGGGCGAGCGAGGCCTGCGGGTCCACGGCGCCCAACCAGTCTGCCCCGCCGGGGAGTCCGAGCGCCGAGGCGTGCTGCGTGCCCGACCCCAGCCCGGCGGCGGCCAGGGCGCCCAGCAGGGCGGTGCGGGTGAAGGCGCGTCTGCTGATCGGTGTACGCGTGGTCACGGGCACGGCGTGGCACCCCCGTTGGGTGTGGTGGGACGGGAGGGGGAAAGCGAAGTGGCATGCTCATTGTCGGGGCGACGGGCCGCTTTGCCCAGGGGGCGGGACGGGGGTGTTCGCGCGGACGCACCCGGGCGCCGCCGGCGGCATCGGCATCACCGGCCGCACCGGTGGCATCGGCGGCTCCGCGGCCGGTTGGGCCCCGGAGCCGCCGGTACCGGCCGGTCAGCCGCCGTACTGCGCGAAGATCTTCGCGAACTCGTACGGCTGCTGCGGGATGTTGGTGCACTTGAACAGCGCGCCGGTGCAGGCGTTGGCGTCCCGGGTGGCGTCCCAGAAGGCCAGCTCGCCGAGGTGGTGCTGCCGGGCGAAGGCGACCAGCTGCTGGGCGTCCGCCTGGTTGTAGACCTGGTGGTCGTCGTTCTCGCCGATCATCGGCGTGACGCCGACCATGCGCCAGAGCCGGGCGTCGTCCTTCGCCGGGTGGAGCGCCTTGAGCTGCCCGTACAGCGCCTGCGCGGCCTGGACCGCCGCGTCGCCGTAGTCGGTGCCGCCGCGGTAGTAGTCCATCGCCATGACGTTCACCAGGTCGACGTCGACGCCCGCGTCCCGCGCGGACTTCACGATGGCGACGCCCTCGGCGGTCAGGCCCTCGGGCAGCACCGGCAGGGTGAAGGAGACCTTCAGGCCCGGGTTGGCCTGCTGCAGCCTGGCGAGCGCGGCCGAGCGGCGCTCGTTGGCGGCGGTGTCGGCGATCGCGGCGCCCTCGATGTCGAAGTCGACGTAGTGCAGGCCGTAGGCCTTGACCACGGCGTCGTACTCGGCGAACAGCGAGTCCACCGTGGAGCAGGCGGCGGCGAGTTCGGTGCCGCTGGCGCCGCCGAAGGAGACCTTGACGTCGCCGCCGGCCGCCCGCAGCGCGTCCACCTGGTCCTTGGCCCAGCCGGTGCGCGGGTCGTAGGCGTTGAACCAGCTGGCCTTGCAGCCGACGCCGGTGACGAAGCCCATGGTGAAGGACTTCAGGTTCCCGGCCTTGGCCATCGCGGGCATGGACGGGGTGGGCCAGGCGCCCATGTCGATGTACGGGGCCACCGGTACGGCGACGTTCGGCGCCGGGGTGGTGGGCGTGGCCGTGGCGGTCGGGGTCGTGGTCGGCGGGTTGGTCGTGGTCGGCGGCGGGGTGGACGGACTGCCGCCCGGACCGGTGAGCGTGACGTCGTCGGCGAGGTAGGCGCCCTGTCCGTACCAGCCGTGCAGGTAGACGGTGACGCTGGTGGTCGCCGGCCCGGTGGTGAAGGTGCTGGTGAGCTGCTGCCAGGCGGTGCCGCCGGGCGTCCAGGTGGCCGGGTCGGTGACCCCGCTTCCGGTGGCGCCGAGGTAGACGTACTGCCCCTGGACCCAGGCGCTCAGCGTGTACCTGGTGTTGGGCCGCACGGCGACGGTCTGCCCGCACTGGGCGGTGTCACTGCTGCCCACGGCTCCCCGGAGCGCGTACGAGCCGCCGTGCGCGCCGGAGTCGACGATCGAGCCGGTGCCGCCGGAACAGCTCCAGGGGCCCAGCGCGCCGCTCTCGAATCCGGCGTTGGCGAGCAGGTTGCCGTCGGCCGCGCCGGCGTTCCCGGCGAGGGTGGCCAGCCCGCCGGCGGCGAGCGCGGTGGCGGCGGCGAGGGCGAGCGGCATCTTGACCCGCCCGGCGGGCCGGCGGTGCCGGGCGGCGGTGTCGGACGCGGGGACGCCGGGTGCGGAGGGGCCGGGTGCGGCGGTGTCATGGGGCGCGCGTGGCATGGGGGTGCCTCTCGGGACGGTGCCCGGCCGCCCGTCGCGCCGTGGGGAGCGCGGGCGGGCGGCTCTGGGGGCGGTGGGGGTAGGTGTCCGGTGCGGGGAGGTGCGCGGTGCTGAGCACCAACGTGGACTAGACCAGCTGTGCACGTCAAGCACCCGCGGGGCGCCGAAAGCCACGGCGCAGACGGGCTTACGGCCGCGTTAAGGCAACGCCCGCGCGGACGCGCGGGCGGCAGCGGAATCCGCCGCCCGGGGTTCAGCGCGCCCTCGCCCGACGGACAGCCGCCGGCATGGCCGGCACCGCGGCGTGGTGCTGGTCCTGGTCTGGACGGTCCGTCAACTGCGGCTCGGGCGGCCGCGACTGGGGTGATCTGCGGGACAGGCGGCCGCTTCGGGTTCGGGCCCCGGTGTCCGCCTGTCGGAAAGGTGCACCCCTCGCCGGGCCGGGCTCCTAGGGTGGCGTGATGATCAAGGATCTGCGCATCTGCTTCATCGGGGACTCCTTCACCCAGGGCGTCGGCGACCCGGAGTTCCGCGGCTGGGTCGGCCGGGTGCTCCAGGCGACCGACGGGGACGCCGCCGAGCTCACGGCCTTCAACCTGGGCGTCCGCCGCAACACCTCGGCGGACGTGCTGGCCCGCTGCTGGGCCGAGGCCGGGGTGCGGGCCCTGCCCGGGGCGGACAACCGGCTGGTCGTCTCGGTGGGCAGCAACGACGCCGTGCTGGAGGACGGGCGGCCGCGGGTGGCGCCGGACCGCAGCCTGGAGAACCTGGCCGCGCTGCTGGACGGCGCCCGCGAGCGCGGCCTCGGCGGGCTGGTGGTCGGGCCGCCGCCGGTCGTCCGCGGGGGCGCCGGGCACCTGGAGCGGTTGCTGGAGCTGGCCGGACGGACGGCGGCGCTCTGCGCCGCCCGCGGCGTGCCGTTCGTCGACGTGACGGCGGTGCTCGCGGCGGACCCGGTCTGGGTGGCCGAGGCCGGCGGCGGCGACGGCGCGCACCCGGGGGCGGGCGGCTACCGGCTCCTCGCCGACCTCGTGCTGGCCGGCGGCTGGCGGGAGTGGCTGCTCGGAGCCGGGGCTTGAAGGGGGCCCGGCGGGGCGGGGCTTGACCTTGAGCGCACTCGAAGAGGAAAGCTGGGTCCCGTTGATCCACCGGACGAACTGATCCACGGACGAAGGTCCACCGGACGAACGGAGAACCGTGATGCGTACCAGCACGCTCGGCAGCCAGGGCCCCGAGGTCGGCGTGGTCGGCCTCGGCTGCATGGGGATGACCTGGGCCTACGACCTGCGGAACCGCGACGACGAGACCTCGGTGCGGGTGATCCGGGAGGCGCTGGACCTCGGCGTCACGCTGATCGACACCGCCGACGTCTACGGCCCGTACAGCAACGAGGAGGTGGTCGGCGCCGCCCTGGCCGGCCCGTACCGGGAGCGCGCGGTGCTCGCCACCAAGGTGGGCCTGGTGCCGGGCGACGGCGACAAGCGGGTCGGGAACAACGGCCGGCCGGAGCACGTGAAGCGCTCGATCGACGAGAGCCTGCGCCGCCTCGGCACCGACCACGTCGACCTCTACCAGCTGCACCGGGTCGACCCGGAGGTGCCGATCGAGGAGACCTGGGGCGCGCTCGCCGAGGTCGTCGCGGCGGGCAAGGCGCGCCGGATCGGGCTCTCCGAGGTGACGGTCGAGCAGATCAAGCGCGCCCAGGCGGTGCACCCGGTGGCGTCCGTGCAGTCCGAGCTGTCGCTGTGGACCCGGGACGCGCTGGCCGAGGTGGTGCCGTACACCGAGGCCGAGGGCATCGCCTTCCTGCCGTTCTCGCCGCTCGGCCGGGGCTTCCTGACCGGCGGCATCTCGTCGGTCGACCAGCTGCCGGCCGACGACTTCCGTCGCTCGCTGCCGCGGTTCCAGCAGGAGGCGCTGGCGGCCAACCTGGCGCTGGTGGAGAAGGTGAAGGAGGTCGCCGGGCGGGTCGGCGCGACGCCGGCGCAGGTGGCGCTGGCCTGGGTGCTGGCACAGGGCCGGTACGTGCTGCCGATCCCGGGGACCAAGACGCCCCGGTACCTGGTGGACAACGCGGGCGCGGCCGACGTCGTGCTCCCGGCGGCCGACCTCGCCGAGCTGGACGCGCTGCCCGCGCCGACCGGCGGCCGGTACTGAGGCCGGGGTCCGTCCTCGGACTCCCGCCCGCGGGCCGCCGCCGGGGACGGACCCTGGCGGGGCGGGCCACCGGACTCCGGTTCCCCGCCCCGCCTCGCCTCGCCCCGCCCCGCTCGGCGTTCGCGGCCCGGTCCGCTCAGCTCTCCTTGACCCAGACCAGCTGCCGCCCGGTCTCGCCGGGCGCCCGGACCGCCACGTCGGCGATCCGGTCGAGCCGGTAGCCGAGCTTGCGCGGCACGGCGGCGCTGGCGCCGTTGGCCTGGTCGCAGCGGATCTCGACCCGCCCGATCCCGGGCAGCGCGAGGGCGGCGGCGGTGAGCGCCCGGGCGGCGGTGGTGGCGATGCCCCGGCCGGCGCGGTCCGCGCTCACCCAGTAGCCGATCTCCAGCGCCCCCGGCCCGATCCGCCCGTGCAGGCCGAACGAGCCGATCACGCTGCCGGGTTCGGCGTCCAGGCCGATCAGGTAGATGAAGTCCGTGCCGGCGTCCCAGGCGGCGGACCCGGCTCTGGTCAGCTGGGCGGTCTGGGCGGGGCTGGGGGCCTCGGCCGCCCAGGCCAGCCAGGGCCGCAGATGGTCGAGGTTGGCGTGGACGGCGGCGTTGAGCGCGGCCGCGCGGTCGGGCGCGCGGCGGTGCAGGGAGATCCCGCCGGCCAGCCGCAACAGCTCGGGCGGCCGGCCGGGGGAGGCCTCACAGGACCGTGACATGACATGGCTCATGACCGCGATTATGGCCGCGGCCCCGACCCCCCACCACCGCCGAACCGCCGGGGTTCCGGGGGCCGCCCCGGGGCGCGTCAGAGGCGCACCAGCACCTCGTCGAGCTCCTTGCGCCGCAGGTCGGGGACGCGCGCGCCGTCCGCCGGGTACCCCACCGGGATGACGTACGCGGCCCGCTCCTCGGCCGGCCGTTCGCACACCTCGTTGAGGAACCTCATGGGGCTCGGGGTGTGGGTGAGCGTGGCCAGCCCGGCCTGGTGCAGGCTGGCGAGCAGCAGGCCGACCGCGATGCCGACCGACTCCTTGGTGTAGTACGGGCGCGGCGAGTGCGGGCCCTTGTGCACCTCGAAGACCACGATCACCGCGGGCGCGTCCTCCAGGAACGGCTTCTGCCAGTCGGTGCCGATCGGCGCCAGCGCGGCCAGCCACTCCTCGGAGGCCCGGCGCGCGTAGAACTCGCGCTCCTCGGCCTCGGCGGCCTCGCGCAGCCGGCGCTTGCGCTCCGGGTCGGTGATCACCACGAACCGCCACGGCTGGACGTGCGCGCCGCTGGGGGCGGTGTTCGCGGTGCGGACGGCCCACTCGACCACGCCGTCCGGGATCGGGCGGGTCGAGTAGTCCCGGACGGTCCGGCGCCGCGCCATCACGTCGTGGAAGGACCTGCTGCGTGCCGCCGCCTCGTGGGCGGGCACCGTCATCGGGCGGAGCGGGACGCTCGGGTACGAGGTGCCGGCCGCCGCTGTGCTGTCAACCATGGCCGACAGCACAGCACATGGCGGCGCACCCGGGAAGAGGTAGAGACCAATGAGCGGGCTCAGCTCTCGTGGACGCGCCCGTCCCGGACCTCGATCCGCCGGTTCACCGTGACCGTGTCCAGCATCCGCCGGTCGTGCGTGACCAGCAGCAGCGTGCCGGTGTAGGAGGCGAGCGCGGACTCCAGCTGCTCGATGGCGGGCAGGTCCAGGTGGTTGGTGGGCTCGTCCAGCACCAGCAGGTTCACCCCGCGCGCCTGGAGCAGCGCGAGCGCCGCCCGGGTCCGCTCGCCCGGCGAGAGGGTGCCGGCGGGGCGCAGCACGTGCGCCGCCTTCAGGCCGAACTTGGCCAGCAGGGTGCGGACCTCCTCCGGGGTGAGCTCCGGCACGGCGGCGGCGAACGCCTCCACCAGCGGCTCGCCGCCCAGGAAGAGTCCGCGCGCCTGGTCCACCTCGCCGACCACCACGCCCGAGCCCAGCGCGGCGCTGCCGCCGTCCAGTTCGAGCCGGCCGAGCAGCGCGGCCAGCAGCGTGGACTTGCCCGCGCCGTTGGCGCCGGTGATCGCGACCCGGTCGGCCCAGTCGAGCTGCAGGTCCACCGGGCCGAAGGCGAAGTCGCCGCGGCGGGCGACGGCCCCGCGCAGGGTGGCGACCACCGAGCCGGAGCGCGGCGCGGTGGCGATCTCCATCCGCAGCTCCCACTCCTTGCGCGGCTCCTCGACCACCTCCAGCCGCTCGATCATCCGCTGGGTCTGCCGGGCCTTGGAGGCCTGCTTCTCGGTGGACTCGGCGCGCATCGCGCGCCCGATCTTGTCGTTGTCGGAGGACTTGCGGCGCGCGTTGCGCACCCCGTGCTCCATCCAGCCGCGCTGCATCCGGGCCCGGGCCTCAAGCGAGGCCTTGGTGTCCGCGTACTCCTCGTACTCCTCGCGGGCGTGCCGGCGGGCCACCGCACGCTCCTCCAGGTACGCCTCGTAGCCGCCGCCGTACAGGTTGACCTGCTGCTGGGCGAGGTCCAGCTCCAGCACCCGGGTGACCGTGCGGGCCAGGAACTCGCGGTCGTGGCTGATCAGCACGGTGCCCGCGCGCAGGCCCTTGACGAAGGACTCCAGCCGCTCCAGGCCGTCCAGGTCGAGGTCGTTGGTGGGCTCGTCGAGCAGGAAGACGTCGTAGCGGGAGAGCAGCAGCGAGGCGAGGCCGGCCCGGGCGGCCTGGCCGCCGGAGAGCGCGGTCATCGGCAGGTCGAGCGAGACCTTCAGCCCGAGCGAGTCGGCGACCTCCTCGGCCCGCTCCTCCAGGTCGGCGCCGCCGAGGTCCAGCCAGCGGTCCAGGCTCGCCGCGTACGCGTCGTCGGCGCCGGGGCGGCCCTCGACCAGGCCCTCGGTGGCCTCGTCCAGGGCGGCCTGCGCGGCCGCCACGCCCGTCCGCCGGCCCAGGAACTCGCGGACCGACTCGCCCTCCCGCCGCTCCGGCTCCTGCGGCAGGTGCCCGACGGTGGCGGACGCCGGGCTGAGCCGCAGCGACCCGCCCTCGGGGGTGTCGAGCCCGGCCAGCAGCCGCAGCAGCGTCGACTTGCCGGCGCCGTTCACGCCGACCAGCCCGATCACGTCGCCGGGGGCGACGACCAGGTCCAGGCCGGAGAACAGGGTGCGGTCGCCGTGGCCGGCGCTGAGGTCCTTGACTACGAGTGTGGCGCTCATGATGCCCCCGATTGTAGGAGAGCCGGGGGAGCCGCCGGGGAACGGGCGGGGGGCGCGGGCGGCCGGCCGCCGCCCCCCCCCCGCCGGGGACACACGGGTGGCAAACGGGCCCGAAGGGGGAATTGGAGTAATAGAGAAATAATAGTAAAACAGAGGGGGGGAGGGCAGCA
>NZ_JBHXTG010000115.1:0-19435 GCF_042677465.1 Kitasatospora sp. NPDC127111 | reverse complement strand
CGTCGCCGAACGCGAAGCCGTCGCCGTCGCCGAAAACGCCGCCAAGAAGGCCGCCCAGGAAGCCGCCGAGAAGACCGCCAAGGAGGCGGCGGAGAAGGCGGCGAAGGAGGCCGCCGAGAAGGCCGCTGCCGAGAAGGCGGCCGCCGAGAAGGCCGCGAAGGACGCCGCGCGGGCGAACCTTCCGGAGGACGTCCGCAAGATGCTGGAGTTGGAGGACCAGAGCGTCGCCGAATGGCCCCACGACCCCCTGAAGTCGGCGGCCAACAAGAACGTCGACCTCAGCGGCATGGAGCACGCCCCGAAGTGGCGGACCACCAACGAGGAGCTCTACCGCTTCGACCGCCGGGGGCCCGAGGAGATCTTCAAGCCGGGCGAAGGGTTCCAGCCCTGGGTGGAGGACTACAACAACCTCTACGGCTACGCGAGCAAGAACACGAACTCGATCTACGTGGGTACGACGCGGGACCCGCTGGCCGAGGTCGGCGGCTCGAAGCCGTGGCGCTACGACATCGACGCCGAGGGCGGCATCGACGTCAATGCGACGCTGGGCAAGCACACCCCGTACGAGGAGGAACGTGAAATCGTGTTCCCGGGCGGCGTGCGCCTCGAGGACATCAAGGGCGCCTGGGAGATGAAGGACGGCAAGCCGATCCGCTACGTGGAGAACCCCCACTACCGGAAGCCGTAGCCGGCACGGGATTCGGGCGCCCCCGGCGCGGGGCACCGCAGCAGATTCGACACGGGCACAGCCCGAAAGGACGGACCAAGGTGACGGCCGGACGCCAGGAGCCTGAACTGACCAGCGCCATGCGGGCGGCGGCGAAGCAACGGCCGGGCCAGTGGCTCTACTCGATCGATCCGGGTTTCGACCCCGACGGCGAGGTGCCCGGGCACGGCGTGGTGGGAGCCTGGCAGGTCGACCAGACCGGGAACGTCGTGCGGTTCCTGCACAACCCGCACTACAAGCCCTCGCCCATGGCGCTCGACCTGACCCCTCCGGTCAACGACCTGGAGAACAAGCTCCAGCTCAGCGCCACCGGGTACTGCAGCGAGCAGGTCTTCCTGGAGGAGCTGCTGCGGTCGGAGCTGCTGATCTATTCCACACCGGACCGGCAGCGGCCCTTCGTGATCCCGGGGGAGAACGACCGGGCGGTGCTGGAGGGCTGCACCTCGCCCGGCTACCTCCCGCCCGAATGGCCCGGCGCCGTGCCGGTCCCGGTGCGCGCGCTGGCGGAGATTCCCGGGGGTGTCGACCTGCGGGTCAATCCCGGGAGCCGGGTCTCCGTCACCATTCCGTTCGAGGACCTGTGCCAGGCCCTCGCCGCAACTCCGGCCACCAGCAACGAGGAATCGACATGACCCCGTCCGGAACCATCCCGACCGACGAGCAGTACGCCGCGGCACGGGAATTCGTCATCACGCGCCAGCGGCGCAGCGGCCGGAAGCTCGCCCAGTGCGACCCGGACATCAGGACGGCGTTCGAGGCGTGGTCCCAGCTCGTGGACAAGGGTCTCGCGCGCACCAGGGTCGCCCTGAACGAGGGCGACCTCGGCGCGGCGGCACGCTCGTGGGCCGTCGTCATCGAGGCCGTCTCCGCCTGGGTGACGGACGACGACTTCCCGGCGTCGTTGTACGCCGACGCCTACGCCAACCGCTACGGCGGCTGAGACCGCTCAGGGCCCGTCCACCGGACGGGCCCCGTTGCTCACACCACTGCCGCCGGCGCGAGGAAGATCCGGGTGAGCCCCTCCGGGGAGAGGCAGACGAGGTGGTCCGGGCCGGGGAGCAGGAGGGTCCGGACCACTGCTCCGAGCGCGAACTCGACGCCGCGCCGGGCCGGGTCGACCGGCCCGAACCGCACCAGGCCGTCGGCCCACGCCGCGGCCAGGAACAGGCCGGCCGGGCCCGCGGCCACGCTCACCGCCGTCACCCGGTGGCCGCGCTCGGTCACGGCGGACTCCAGGGCGGGCTGGCCCGGCCGCCAGGCGCGGACCCGGCCGTCGGCACCTCCGCTGACGAGGAGCGGAGCCCGCACGCCGTCGTGGTCCGGCGGCAGCAGGGCGGCACCGAGCGCGGTCACCGCCCCCTGGTGGAGACGCTCGGCGCTCGTCCCGCCGGACACCGGCCAGTGCACCGTCCCGGTGTCATCCCCGACCGCCGGCAGGTGGGCCAGCGCCGTCGGGCGGCCCGCCACGGACGACGGGAGCCGCAGGTCGCCGGCGAGCAGCTGCACCTCGCCGTCGGGCCCGAGGGCCGCGACCGTCCCGTCCGGGTAGCAGGTGAGCGCCGTCAGCCCCTCCGGTCCGACGAGCACCCCGCGGTCGAGCAGCCGCCCCGTGGCCAGGTCGACCAGGTGCACGCTGCCGGTGTCGTCCGCCGCCAGGATCCGCCCGTCGAACGGCCCCCGGCCCAGGGCCGCGGCGACGAACGGGGCCTCCGCCTGCGCCGGGCCGCAGGACCACTCGACGTGCCAGGGTGCACCGGGGACCGGCGGGAGGCCGTGCTCCGTACCGTCGGCCGCCAGACGGGCCCTCAGCATCTCGGCCCGTACGGGTCCGGAGCGCTCTCCCAGCAGGGCGGGCCCGGCCGCGTGCCACGCGGCGTGGAGCCGCCCGCCACCGACGGACCCGAAGGCCGCCGCCACGGCGAGCGGCTCCGCGCAGGCGACGAACAGCGGGTCCTCGAGCAGCTGGTCCGCCATCCCGGCCGCGACGCACTGGCCGAGCAGGAGGCCGAGCAGGCCGGGGTCCGCGCTCAGGAGGTCCGGCCCCCGGTCGGCCGTCCGGGGGACGGTCCCGGCCAGGGCGCGGGCGACGTCGGCCGGGTCCACGGGAGCGGTGCCGTCCGTCACGACCTGCCGGAGCGGGCCGGCGGGCAGCCACCAGGTGTCACCGGACGGGGAGTCCGGCGGCAGCAGCTCCGCGGCGCGCCCGACGGCCTCGGGACCGGCCAGGACGGACCATTCCTGCCGGGTGAGCGGCCGGACCGCGGTCGTCAGCGCGCCGAAGGCCGGACGCACCTCGTCCGGCACCGCGGCCCACCAGGCCGCGGGAACGTCCGCGCCGGCCGGGCCGTCGGGCCCGTCCGCCGGGTTGGCCGCCCCGGCCGGGACCCTGGCCGCGAGCAGGGCGAGACCCGGGCTCGGGTACACCTGCTCCGCGGTGAACGGCGAGCCGGCGCGCTGCCGGTCGTACCAGGACGCGAAGCGCCCGGCATCGGTCCACCGCGGCTCGTCCAACGCCAGCACCGCCGGCTCGTCCGCCACCGGCAGGACGCCGTCCGATTCGACGACCATGCGCACGCCGGGCAGGTCCGACAGCGGGCCCAGCAGGAGGCCGGCCACCGCCTCGGGCTCGGCCGAGCGGTTGAGGTCCCACAGGATCAGCAGCCGGGGCCGGTCCGCCGCGCGCAGGCCGGCGACGAGCTCTGCGGGCGTGCGCGCCCACACGCCGAGGCGGGCGGCGATGGTCCACGTCGCGCTGTGGACGGTCGTTCCGGCCAACGACACCGCCGCGTCGGGCCGTTGCCGCGCGGGCGTGGCCGGGTCGGAGCAGGCGGTGGCCAACCAGGTCAGCAGCCGGGTCTTGCCGATGCCGGCGGGGCCGGTGACCCGGCACGTCCGCGGCGCCCGGGGGTCGTCCAACAGGGCCAGCAGGGCCCGGCCCGCGGGACGGCGGCCGGCCGCCAACGGGGGTATCCAGCGCCCGGTCGTGTTCACCACGGTCTCCCTTTCGCCCAGTCAGCGACCATGATCATACGGCGCCCAAAGCGGTGATTCGTGCATGGATCCGGCCCAACCGTCCTTACCGGGCGCCGGTCCGCAGCCTGAACACCTCACCGTGGTCCCGCCGTTCACCCGAGGCGGGTTCGACTCACCACTGCTGCACGCCCTCTGGACGAACGCTGTCCTGAGCATGTAAAACATCTCTCCCGGCGGCTTCTCCGCACAGCGCCACCCCCACACCCCTTCGCGCACCCCGCTCCGTGCCCCCGGCCAGCCCCTCGTCGGCCCCTGCCGACGCCCGGCCGGCGTCCGCTCCGGCGCCCGCGGCCGCTCGTCCGCGGCCACCCCACCGGCCGTTCCGCGTGCGCTCGACTCCCCTCGCCGCTGCCGCCGTTCACCGCGTACCGCCGCCGCGCCCCTCGTCGGCGCGCCCCGTCGCACCCCGCCGTGCGCCGTCGCGCGCGTCGTCGCCGCGGCCCTCGCAGAGAACCGAGGAGCACCATGACGTTCCGTCTCCGCACCACCGCCGCCGCCGTCGCCGTCGTCCTCGCGGCGACCACCTTCACCGCCGCCGCCCTCCCCGGCACCGCCCTCGCCGCACCGGCCCCCGCGCCGACCGGGTCCGCCGCGCTCGCCGTGGCCCAGGCGGACGCCGCGATCACCGACCACGCGGCCGGGCTCGGCGTGACCCCGCAGCAGGGCCGCACCGTCCGGGACGTGGTCACCGACGCCGACGGCGCCCGCCACGTCCGCTACGACCGCACCTTCGCCGGCCTGCCGGTGCTCGGGGGCGACCTGGTCGTCCACCTCTCCCCCGGCGGTGCCTTCCGCAGCGCCGACCGGGCCGCGGCCGGCGACCTCGCCGTGCCCACCACCCGGCCCGCCGTCCCGGCCGCCACCGCCCGGGCGCAGGCCGTCCGGGCGCTCGGCGGGTCCGTCCGGCAGGCCGACGCCAAGGCCGAGTTGGTGGTGGACGCACTGCACGGCGCGCCCCGGCTCGCCTGGCAGACCACCGCCGCCGGGCAGGACCACCTGGGCAACCCGGTCGCCCGCACCGTGCTCTCCGACGCCGCGACCGGCGCGGTGATCGACGCCTGGGACGCGATCGAGACCTCCACCGGCGACGGCTCCTCGCTCTACGGCGGCACCGTCCCGCTGGAGACGACCGCCGCGAGCGGCGCCTTCCAGCTCAAGGACCCGACCCGGGGCAACACCTACACGGGCGACGCCCAGAACAAGACCGACCTCTGCTTCGGCACCATCTGCCTCAGCCGGGCGCCCGCCGTGGTGTTCACCGACGCCGACAACCACTGGGGCACGGGCAGCACCGCCGACCGCGCCACCGCCGCCGTCGACGCCCAGTACGGCACCAACACCACCTGGGACTACTACAAGAACGTCCACGGCCGCGGCGGCATCGGCGGCGACGGCAAGGGCTCGTACAACCGGGTCCACTACGGCAGCAAGTACAACAACGCGTTCTGGCAGGACAGTTGCTTCTGCATGACGTACGGCGACGGGGACGGCACGACCTTCGGCCCACTGGTCTCGCTGGACGTCGCCGGGCACGAGATGTCGCACGGCGTCACCTCGCGCACCGCCAAGCTCGTCTACTCCGGCGAGTCCGGCGGGCTCAACGAGGCCACCTCCGACATCATGGGCACCCTGGTCGAGTTCTACGCGGCCAACGCCGATGACCCGGGCGACTACCTGATCGGCGAGGAGATCGTGAAGCCCGGTTTCGGCAAGGCCGCCCTGCGCTTCATGGACCAGCCCTCCAAGGACGGCAAGTCGGCGGACTGCTGGAGCTCCGGCGTCGGCAACCTCGACGTGCACTACTCCTCGGGCGTCGCCAACCACTTCGCCTTCCTGCTCGCGCAGGGCAGCGGCGCCAGCACCGTCAACGGCGTCTCCTACAACAGCCCCACCTGCAACGGCTCGACCGTCACCGGCATCGGCCGGGACAAGCTCGGCGCCATCTGGTACCGGGCGCTCACCGTCTACATGACCTCCGGCACCACCTACGCCGGGGCCCGTACGGCGACCCTCAAGGCCGCCACCGACCTCTACGGCGCGGGCAGCGCCGAGTACGCCGCCGTCGCCGCCGCCTGGTCGGCCGTCGCGGTCGACTGACCCGCACCACCGCCCTCCCCCGCCGGCCCGGGATGCCCCCGCACCCCGGGCCGGCCCGCGCGACCACCGGGGTCCACGAGGCCTGCGACGCCCGCCGGGGCCACCGGGCCGCGCAGCCAGAGCGGCAGCACCGGGACCGGACCGGCCGACCCCCGCTCACCCATCGGAGCCCGCCGCGCCCACCGTCCCCCGCGCCGGCGACACCGCCCGGTCCGCCTCCAGCGACTGTTCCAGCCGCTCCAGCAGCACCCGGAACGTCTCCGCGTCCTGCTCCGTCATCCGCCCCTCGGGCGACACCCGCACGCCCTGCGCCCCGGCCGTTCTCTCGCTCATGCCGCGACGCTACGCGCCGGCGATCAACGCCCGATAAACACCCGGCTCACGCCGGCCGCGGGCGCCGGGTTTCTTCCGCCCGGTGAACTTACGTTGACCCTGGTGGGCGGGCGCTGGAACGCTGTCGGCGTGAGCCAATCCGAGAGCCTTGTGGGCCGCCCGCACGTCGATCTGCGACGTCACGCGAGCGCCATCTGTGCCGTTGCCGGCCGCTGACGCCCCGCTGCTCCGCCACCGCCTCACCCTCCCCGCCTGACGGCCTCCCGCCCGATGCCCGACGTACGACGCCCGCGCCGTCGTACGCGTCCGCCGGGCCGTTCCGCCCACCCGCCGCCACCCGCCGCCACGCGCCGGCCCGTCACCGGCCCTGCCCGGCCCCCGGCGCCGCCACTCCGCACACCCTCCCGCCGCAAAGGAACCACGCCATGGCCACCACCACCCGCCGCCGATTCCTCGCCCTCGCCGCCCTCGGAGCCGTGGCCACCGCCTGCGGACGGGCCACCGCGTCGGGCGGCAGCGGCAGCGAGACGCGCAAACTCCGCTACCAGGGCTGGGCCGGACAGGTCACGCTGCCCGAACTCGCCGAGGACCTCGGCTACTTCGACGACGTGAAGCTGGAGTGGGTGGGCAACACGATCAGCGGGCCGCAGGACATCCAGTCCGCGGCGACCGGGCAGATCGACTTCGGCGGCGCCTTCAACGGCGCGGTGGTCAAGCTGATCGCCGCCGGAGCGCCGGTCAAGGCGGTGATCAGCTACTACGGCGTGGACGAGCGGACCTTCAGCGGCTACTACGTGCTGGAGGACAGTCCGATCCGCTCGGCCCGGGACCTGCTCGGCAAGAAGATCGGCATGAACACCCTCGGCGCCCACTCCGAGGCGATCCTCGACATCTACCTGCAGCGCAACGGCCTGTCCGCGGCCGAGATCGCCAAGGTGGAACCGACCGTGATCCCGCCCGTCAACACCGAACAGGCGCTGCGGCAGAAGCAGATCGAGGTCGCGGTGCTCGGCGGCGTGCTGCGCGACAAGGCGCTGGCCTCCGGCGGCATCCGGCCGCTGTTCAGCGACTACGACCTGCTGGGCCGCTTCAGCGCCGGCAGCTACGTGGTGACCAACCGCTTCCTCAAGGAGAACCCGACCACCGCCTGGACCTTCGTCACCGGGGTGGCCCGGGCAATCGAGTGGGCCCGGACCACCCCGGCCGAGGAGGTGATCGAGCGCAGCACGCAGATCATCCGCAAGCGCGGCCGCAACGAGGACGCCGCCGCGCTCAAGTACTGGAAGTCCTTCGGGGTCGCGGAGACCGCCGGCCGGATCACCGACGACGAGTTCAAGCCCTGGACCGACTGGCTGGTCGCGCACGGCGACATCAGGGCCGGCCAGGTCAAGCCGGCCGACCTCTACACCAACCAGTTCAACGGATACGGGGGTTGAGCGCGATGAGCGCGCAGATCGACTTTCGCGGCGTGACCAAGTCCTTCCCGGTCCGCGGGCGTTCCCGCGAGGAGTTCGTCGCCGTGGACGGCGTGGACCTCTCCATCGCCGCGGGCGAGTTCACCGTCCTGGTCGGGCCGAGCGGCTGCGGCAAGTCCACCCTGCTGGACCTGGTCGGCGGGCTCACCGCGCCGACCTCCGGCGAGATCCTGCTCGACGGTCGCGCGGTGACCGGCCCCGGCCCGGACCGCTCGACGGTGTTCCAGCAGTACGCGCTGCTGCCGTGGCGCACGGCCCAGGGCAACGTCGAGTTCGGGCTGGAGTCGATCGGCGTACCGCGCCGCCAACGGGCCGCCCGCGCCCGCGAGTTCCTCGACCTGGTGGGGCTCACCGGTTTCGCGGACCGGCACCCGCACGAGCTGTCGGGCGGCATGAAACAACGCGTGGCGATCGCCCGCAGCCTCGCGTACGACCCCGAAGTCCTGCTGATGGACGAGCCGTTCGCCGCGCTCGACGCGCAGACCCGCGAATCGCTCCAGGCCGAACTGCTGCGGATCTGGCAACGCACCGGCAAGACGGTGCTGTTCATCACGCACGGAATCGAGGAGGCGGTCTTCCTCGGGCAGCGGGTCGCGGTGCTGACCTCGCGGCCGGGGCGGGTCAAGGAGGTCGTCCGCATCGACCTGGGCGCACGCGACCGGGCCCCGGACCTCCGGTCCAGCCCCGAGTTCGCCCGCTACCGGCACGAGATCTGGAGCCTGCTGCACGACGAGGTCAGCCGGGCCCAGCAGTTGGAGAGGGAGGTCAGCCGCGCATGAGTACCGAACTGAAGGCCCGGACACCGGCGCGCCACCAGGCCGCGGCACCCGGCCGGAAGAGCAGCCGCCCGGAGAGCCGGGCGGCCGGACGCCGGGGCGGCCCGGACCGGCTCCTCCGGCTGCTGCGCACCGCCGTCACCCGGAGCCTGGCCATCGCGCTGCTGCTCGCGGTCTGGGAGGCGAGCCCGCGGCTCGGCCTGGTCGACCGGACGTTCCTGCCCCCGTTCAGCGAGGTGCTGGACGCCTGGTACCAGCTGCTGGAGAGCGGCCAGCTCGCCATCAACACCCGTGCCAGCCTGGCCCGTTCACTCAGCGGTTTCGGCCTCGCGGTGGCGGCCGGCGTCCCGCTCGGGCTGCTGATCGGCTGGTACCGGCCCGTCGCTGACCTGCTCAGCCCGCTGCTGGAGCTGTTCCGCAACACCGCCGCGCTGGCCCTGCTGCCGGTGTTCGTGCTGATCCTGGGCATCGGCGAGACCTCGAAGATCTCCATCGTGCTGTACGCCTGCCTCTGGCCGATCCTGCTCAACACCATCAGCGCCGTCCGCACCGTGGACCCGACGCTGCTGCGGCTGGCCCGCTCCCTCGACCTCCCGCCGCTGCGGCTGTTCCAGAAGGTGATCCTGCCCGCCTCCGTCCCGGCCGTCTTCACCGGCATCCGGCTGGCCGGCGCGGTGTCGATCCTGGTGCTGGTCGCCGCCGAGATGGTCGGCGCGAAGGCCGGGCTCGGCTACCTGATCAACGCCTCGCAGTACAACTTCGCGATCCCGCAGATGTACGCGGGCATCCTCACCATCTCGGTGATCGGCCTGGCGTTCAACCAGCTGCTGGTGGCGGTCGAGCGCCGGTTCACCTCCTGGCGGCCCGCCCCGGGGGCGTCATGACCGTCACCGAGGACCTCACCACCGACGTCCTGGTGGCCGGCGGCGGCCCCGCCGCCACCTGGGCCGCCCTGCACGCCGCCCGGGCCGGCGCCGACGTGGTGCTCGCCGACAAGGGCTACTGCGGCACCAGCGGCTCCACCGCCGCCGGCGGCACCGGCGTCTGGTACGTCGCGCCGGACCCGGCCGCCCGGGAGGCCGCGATGGCGAGCCGGGAGGCACTCGGCGGCCACCTCGCCGACCGGCGCTGGATGGCCCGCGTCCTGGACCGGACCTACACCAACATGAACGAGCTCGCGGAGAGCGGCGGTTACCGCTTCCCCACCGGCCCGGACGGCCGGCCGCTGCGCAACGGGCTGCAGGGCCCCGAGTACATGCGCCGGATGCGGATCCGGGTACGCCGGGCCGGAGTGCGGATCCTCGACCACAGCCCGGTCACCGAGTTGCTCACCGCCGCCGACGGAACGGTGGCCGGCGCGGCCGGCTACCGACGGCAGGAGGGCCGCCCGTACCGGGTGCGGGCCGGCGCCGTGGTGCTCGCCACCGGCGGCTGCGCCTTCCTCAGCAAGGCGCTCGGCACCGACACCAACACCGGCGACGGCGCCCTCTACGCCGCCGAGGCCGGCGCGGAACTGTCCGGCATGGAGTTCTCCAACGCGTACGGCATCGCCCCGGAGGGCACCTCGGTCACCAAGACCGCCTTCTACACCTTCGCGACCTTCTCCCACGAGGACGGCCGCGTCCTGGAGGGCGCGGCCAGTCAGGGCGGACGCTCGGTGATCGCCCGGGCGCTGCTGGACGGCAAGGTGTACTGCGTCCTGGACCGGGCCGACGCCGACGCGCAGGCCGCGATGCGACGCGCCCAGCCGAACTTCTTCCTCACCTTCGACCGGCTCGGCATCGACCCGTTCACCGACCGGTTCGCCGTCACCCTGCTCGCCGAGGGCACCGTGCGCGGCACCGGCGGCATCCGCATCGCCGGCGACGACTGCCGCACCACCGTCCCCGGCCTGTACGCCGCCGGGGACGCCGCCACCCGCGAGCTGATCTGCGGCGGTTTCACCGGCGGCGGCAGCCACAACGCCGCCTGGGCGATGTCCTCGGGCACCTGGGCGGGCCGCGGCGCCGCCCGGTACGCCCTGGCGCTCGGGCGCGGCTCGGCCGGCCGGACGCTGCGCACGGCGGGCGGGGCGGGCCTGCGTCCGGCCGGCCGGGGCGGACCGGACCACCGCGAGGTGGTGGCCGCCGTGCAGCGCGAGGTGCTGCCGTACGACAAGAACTACCTGCGGCACGGCGACGGCCTCGCCGGGGCGCTCACCGTCCTGGACGACGCCTGGCGGCAGCTCCGCGACGGCCTGCACGGCACCGGCCGCGACGCGATCCGGGCCCGCCAGGCGGCCGCGCTCGCCGCCAACGCCCGCTGGATGTACCGCTCGGCACTCGCCCGCACCGAGAGCCGTGGCATGGCCCGCCGGCTGGACCACCCGGGCCAGGACCCGGCCCAGCACCACCGGATCGCCACGGGCGGACTGGACGAGGTCTGGACCCGGCCGTTCAGGGAGCCCACATGACCGAGGAGCCCGCATGACCGAGGAGTCCGTGTGATCGAGGTCGTCTCCGCCGAACGCTGCATCGCCTGCGACCGGTGCATCAAGGTCTGCCCCACCGACGTGTTCGACCGCGGCGCGGACGGCATCCCCGTCCTCGCCCGGCACGACGACTGCCAGACCTGCTTCCAGTGCGAGGCCAACTGCCCCGTCGACGCCCTGTTCGTGGCGCCGCACACCACCCGCGCGCCCCAGGACGAGCGGCAGCTCGCCGAGGCCGGCCTGCTCGGCAGCTACCGCGCCCGGATCGGCTGGGGCAAGGGCCGCACCATCGGCTCGCTGCACGCCGTCGGGCCGAGCCTCGGCAAGGCCCCCATCACTTCCTGACCACCCCGCACCCGCATCCCGCATCCTGAGAGGAAACCCGCATGTCCAGCTTCGACATCCGCCGGATCGGCGGCCGGATCGGCGCCGAGATCACCGGCCTGGACCTCACCGAGCCGCTCGACGAGAAGACCGTCGCCGCCCTCGACGAGGCGCTGCTCCAGCACAAGGCCCTGTTCTTCCGGGGCCAGCACCTGGACGACGAGGGCCAGCAGCGGTTCGCCCGCCACTTCGGCCCGCTCACCACCGCCCACCCCACCGTTCCGGCGCTCGACGGGCAGCCCAACGTCCTGCCGGTCGACAGCGAGGACGGCGGCCGGGCCAACCACTGGCACACCGACGTGACCTTCGTCCGCACCCCTCCCAAGGCCTCCACCCTGCGCAGCCTGGTGGTGCCCCCGTACGGCGGCGACACACTGATCGCCAACACCCAGACCGCCTACCGGGACCTGCCGGACGCGCTGCGGACCTGGGTGGACGGCCTCTGGGCCGAGCACACCAACGACTACGACTACGCGCAGGGCCGCGAGCTCGACGAGGCGGAGGCCGAGCGGCGGAGCGTCTTCACGTCCACCACCTACCGCACCGCCCACCCGGTCGTCCGGGTCCACCCGGACACCGGCGAACGCGGGCTGTTCATCGGGGGGTTCGCCGAACGGATCACCGGTCTGCCGACGGACGCCTCCCGCGACCTGCTGCGCACCCTCCAGTCCTACGTGACCCGGCCGGAGAACGTGGTCCGCTGGCGCTGGGAGGTCGGCGACCTCGTGCTGTTCGACAACCGGGCGACCCAGCACTACGCCCCGGACGACTACGACGGCCTGCCGCGCCGCCTGCACCGCGTCACCGTCGCCGGCGACGTGCCGGTCGGCGTCGCGGGAGGGGCCAGCTACCTGCTGGAGGGCGACGAGGCCCCGCACTACACCACCTCCTGACCTCCTGACGCCAGCACATCCCGACACCGTCACACCACCGGGCCGCCCGGGGAGCAACCTCCCCGGGCGGCCCGCGAGCGTGCCGTGCGTCAGCGGCCGACGGCGCTACCTCCCGGCGGCGGCCGGTCGTGGGAGGCCGTAGTGCTCGCGCAACGTCCGGCCGGTGTACCGGTCCCGGAACAGGCCGCGCTTGCGCAGCAGCGGCAGCACCTGCTCGGTGAAGTCGGTGAACCCGCCGGGAAGGATCGGCGGCATGATGTTGAAGCCGTCGGCCGCGCCCCGGGTGAACCACGTCTCGATGTGGTCGGCGACCTGCTCGGGCGTGCCGACCACCACCTGGTGGCCGCGTCCGCCGCCGAGCCGGCCGATGAGTCGGCGCAGCGTCAACCGCTCGCGCTCGGCGAGGTCGCGGATCAGCGCGAAGCGGCTCTTCGCCCCGTTGATCTCGGCGATCGGCGGCAGCGGCGGCAGCGGCGCGTCCAGCGGGTGGCCGGTCAGGTCGACGCCGAGCACCGACGACAGCACCCCGAGCGAGCGCTCCGGGCTGATCAGTTCGTCCAGCTCCCGGTCGAGCCGCCGGGCCTCCTCCTCGGTCGAGCCGAGCACCGGGACGACGCCCGGCAGCACCCGGACGTCCCGTCCGTACGCGGCCGCCCGCCGCTTGAGGTCGGCGTAGAAGGCCTGTCCCTCGGCGAGCGTCTGCTGCGCGGTGAACACCGCCTCGGCCCAGCGGGCGGCGAACGCCCGCCCGTTGTCCGAGGAGCCGGCCTGCACCAGGAGCGGGTGCCCCTGCGGGCTGCGCGGGATGTTGAGCGGGCCGCGCACCCGGAAGTGCGGGCCGACGTGGTTGATCTCGTGCACCTTGGCCGGATCGGCGAACTGGCCGCTCTCCCGGTCGAACCGGAGTGCGTCGTCCTCCCAGCTGTCCCACAGCGCGGTGGCCACCCGGAGGTACTCGTCGGCCCGCTGGTAACGGACGGCGTGCTCCTGGTTGGCGTCCCGGCCGAAGTTCTGCGCGGCGCGGTCGCCGGCCGAGGTGACGATGTTCCAGCCGGCCCGGCCTCCGCTGAGGTGGTCGAGCGAGGCGAACTGCCGGGCCAGGTTGTACGGTTCGGTGAACCCGGTGGAGACGGTGCCGATCAGGCCGATCCGCTCGGTCACGGTGGCGAGCGCGCTGAGCAGGGTGATCGGCTCGAAGTGGCTCACCAGGCCCCAGCCGCCGTCGGTGCGCGCCTCGACGCCGTCGGCGAGGAAGACGGAGTCGAAGGCGGCCGCTTCGGCGGCCCGGGCCAGGCCCTGGTAGTGCGCGAGGTCGCCGGCCCTGGCCGGGTCGGTGCGCGGGTGGCGCCAGGCGGCCTCGTGGTGGCCGACGCCCATCAGGAACAGGTTGAAGTGCAACTGCCGCTCGGCAGAAGGCATGACGGATCGCTCCGGAGCTCGGGAGAGGGAAGGGATACCGGAATCCTCCCCGCCGCCCCGCGCGCGGACAACGATTCGTCGGCGGGCGGAATTAATGCCCCGTTGACCTCACCGCCACCGCCGCGCCGAGCGGCGCGGTGCGCAGCTCCATCGGCCGCCGGTAGGCGCTGTCCAGCACCCCGGCGCAGGCCGCGACGGCCAGCACGTCCACCCCGAAGGAGCCGGCCGTCACCAGCCGCGCGGCCTCGGGCCGGGCGTGCTCGGCGACCCGCTCGTGCAGGTGGTCGGCCAGCTGCGGCGCCACCGCGAGCCCGGCCTCGGTGACCACCAGGACCTCCGGGTTGAGCACGTTCAGCAGCAGTTCGGCCGCGGGGGCGACCAGCCGCAGCCGCTCCTCGAACAGCCGCAGCGCGGCCGGTTCGCCCGCACCGGCCAGGGCCAGCAGCCGGTCGAAGTCCGGTGCCGGCAGGACGCCCTCGCGGTGCGCCCGGTGGGCCAGGGTCCGCTCGGACACGGTGGCCTGGAGGCAGCCGGTCCGCCCGCACGGGCAGGGCTCGGCCGAGCCCGGCACCGGGAGGTGTCCGATGTCGCCGGCCCGGGAACGGCGGCCGCGCAGCACCCCGCCGCTGGTGGCGATCGCGGCGTCGACCACGTTGCCGACGAACAGGTGGACCAGTTCGGTGGCGCCGGCGCCCGCGCCGAACAGCAGCTCGGCCTGGGCGAGCGCCCGGGCGTGGCTGTCCAGGTGGACGGGCAGCCTGGTCACCCCCGCGAGCACGTCCCGTACCGGGACGTCCCTCCAGCCGAGCGGTCCGTGCTCCACCACGGTGCCCCGTTCGGAGTCCACCCAGCCGCCGGTGACCACGCCGAGCCCGAGCAGCGACCGGCCGCCCGCCCGCTGGCGGACGAACCCCGGCAGGCACTCGCGCACGGCCCGCAGCACGGCGGCCGCGTCGCCCTGCCGGGGGCGGCGTTCGTGGGCGACCACCCGGCCGCGCAGGTCGAGCAGGGCGAAGGTCAGCCAGGGCACGCCGATGTGGACGCCGACGGCCAGGTGGCCGCGGGTGTCGATGTCGAGCGGCAACTGCGGCCGGCCGGCCCGCGGTGGTCCCTCGGGCGGCAGCTCGCGCAGCAGTCCGAGCGCGATCAGGTCGGCGGTGTGCCGGGAGACGGCGGCCGGGCTGAGCCCGATGGCCCGGCCGACGGCGGCCCGGGTCAGCGGGCCGCCGGCGAGGACGGCCCGCAGGACGACGCCGGCCGCCCCGCCCTCGACGGGCGGCGCGGCGCGGCCGAACGCGGGAGCTGCGACCAGGGAGAGCATGCGGACGATGCTGACAGCGACGTGTTGCGCGGGAGTGGCGGCGGCATGAATCCGCCCGCGGTGCGGCGCACCGCCGGGTGAGCGGCCCGGTTCGCGGCCGGCCGGGCGCGGGCCCTTCGGGCGGGGGCCGGCCCCGCGACCCGCTCAGGCCCGGCCCAGCACCCGGTCGACCGTGATCTCGATGACCACCCGGTCCGGGTTGACCCGCGGCTCGCGGTAGCGCTCGGTGTACCGTCGCACCGCGTCGGCCACCGCCTCCGGCTCGTCCCGCACCACGGCCACGCCCTCCAGGGTCGACCAGCGGGCCCGGTCCACCTGGCAGACCGCCACCCGGAGCCCGGCCGGCCCGGCCGCCAGGACGTTGCGCACCTTGCGGCTGGTCCGGCTGCTGATCACCCGGGCGGTCGCGGTCTCCGGCTGGTAGGTCACGCCCACCGGCACCACGTGCGGCGAGCCGTCCGGCCGCTGCGTGGTCAGCGTGGAGATGTGGCGCTCCCGCCAGAAGGCGAGGAACGCTTCGTCGAGCGCGCGCGGATCATGGGCCATGCCCGCGATCGTACGACGCCCGCCCCGGCGCGAAGGCAGCGGGGCGGGCGCCGGTGGCGGGGCGGGCGTCGGGGCACGGGCGTCGTCGTGAGGGCGTCGGCGACGGGTCAGTGACCGCGGGCGATCCACTCGGGCAGGGCCGGGGCCTCCGCGCCGATGGTGGTCGGGTCGCCGTGCCCGGTGCGGACCACCGTCTCGGCCGGGAGCGACAGCAGCCGGTCGCGGATCGAGTCGATGATCGTCGGGAAGTGCGAGAACGACCGGCCGGTCGCGCCCGGGCCGCCCTGGAAGAGGGTGTCGCCGGTGAAGACCGTGCCGAGCTCCGGCGCGTGGAGGCAGACCGCGCCCGGCGCGTGGCCCGGGGTGTGCAGCACGGTCAGCGCGGTGCCCGCCACCTCGATCCGCTGCCCGTCGGCGAGCTCGCCGTCCGGCAGCCGATCCGGGTGGGTGAGCTTCCACAGCGGCAGGTCGTCCGGGTGCAGCAGGATCGGCGCGCCGGTCCGGGCGGCGAGGGCCGGGGCCGCGTCGATGTGGTCGTTGTGGGCGTGCGTGCAGACGATCGCCAGCAGCCGGCGCCCGCCGAGCGCCGCCTCGACGGCCTCGGCGTCGTGGGCCGCGTCGATCACCACCGCCTCCTGGTCGTCGCCGACGATCCAGACGTTGTTCTCCACCTCCCAGCTGCCGCCGTCGAGTTCGAAGGTGCCCGCGGTGACCAGCCGGTCGATCCGCGCCCCCGGGGCGGCCGGTACGGCGCTCACAGGACCACCACCGAACGGAGCACGTCGCCCTCGTGCATGCGGGCGAAGGCCTGCTCCACGGCGTCGAGTTCGATGGTCTCGGTCACGAACGTGCCGAGGTCCAGGCGGCCCTGGAGGTGGAGGTCGATCAGCATCGGGAAGTCGCGCGAGGGCAGGCAGTCGCCGTACCAGGAGGACTTCAGCGCGCCGCCGCGGCCGAACACGTCGAGCAGCGGCAGCTCCAGCTTCATCTCCGGCGTCGGCACGCCGACCAGGACGACGGTGCCGGCCAGGTCGCGGGCGTAGAACGCCTGGGTGTACGTCTCCGGGCGGCCCACCGCCTCCACCACCACGTCCGCGCCGTTGCCGTCGGTGAGCGCCCGGATCGCCTCGACCGGGTCGGTGGTGCGGGAGTTGACGGTGTGGGTGGCGCCGAGCTTCTGCGCGGTGGCGAGCTTGCGGTCGTCGATGTCCACCGCGATGATCTTCGCCGCGCCGGCCAGCCGCGAGCCGAGGACGGCCGCGCCGCCGACACCGCCGCAGCCGATCACCGCGACCGAGTCGCCCCGGCCCACGTTGCCGGTGTTGATCGCGGCACCGATGCCCGCCATCACACCGCAGCCCAGCAGCCCCGCGACGGCCGGCTCGGCCGCCGGGTCGACCTTGGTGCACTGGCCGGCCGCGACCAGGGTCTTCTCCGCGAACGCGCCGATGCCCAGGGCCGGCGACAGCTCGGTGCCGTCCAGCAGCGTCATCTTCTGCGAGGCGTTGTGGGTGTTGAAACAGTACTGCGGCCGCCCGCGCTTGCAGGAACGGCACTGGCCGCAGACCGCACGCCAGTTGAGCACCACGAAGTCACCGGGCTCGACCTCGGTCACGCCCGCGCCGACCGACTCCACGATGCCCGACGCCTCGTGGCCGAGCAGGAACGGGAACTCGTCGTTGATGCCGCCCTCCCGGTAGTGGAGGTCGGTGTGGCAGACACCGCAGGCCTGGATCCGGACCACCGCCTCGCCCGGTCCCGGGTCGGGCACCACGATCGTCGTCACCTCCACGGGCGCGCCCTTCGCACGCGCGATGACTGCCTTGACCTGCTGGGCCATCCGATCCACCTCCGTCGTCCGGTGCGGCTCTGCACCGGTGTGACCTGCTCAATCGACTTGCCCACGAAGCGTATCGCCCGCGCCCGCCCGCGCCCGGCGCACGGCCCCGGTGATCCGGCCCACCGCCGCCCGGCGCGGCCGGGGCGAGCCGGGCGCACCGAACGTCCGTCAGACCGGTTCCGAACACCTGGCGTTGGCTGGAATCGTCGCTGACTGTGGCGCCGCGCCCACGTACGGTCGTATCGAACCCGACGACCCGTCCGACCCATCCGTCCCGCCCGCGCCGCACTCGCCCCCGTGCTGCCCGCCCTTGTCCGGACCGACACGGTCCGAACCGGCCTGACCCGTCCCCGCGCACCTTCCCGGATCCACCCCCCCGCCGGGCCGCCCCCGCGCCGCCCATCGCCCTGGAGTCTGGAGTACGGATGTCCGCCGAGAACAGTGCCGCCCGTGCCGGGACCGGCACCGCCACCAGTACCGCCACCAGTACCGACGCCCGAGCCGCCGCTGCCGTGCTGCCCCCGCTGCACTGCCTGCGCCGCCTCACCCCGGGCCCGCCGCGGCTCGGCACGCTCCCCACCGGCACCCCGGTCTGGCTGGTCACCCGCCACGCCGACGTCCGCCAGGTGCTCACCGACCCGCGGCTGGGCCGCGCCCCGCTCTACGCCCCCGACGCGCCGCCGGTCTCGGTCGTCCCGAACCTCCTGGACGACCCGCAGAGCATGCTCAACATCGACGGCACCGAGCATCAGCGGCTGCGCCGCACCGTGCAGCGGGCGTTCACCCCGCGCGCGATCGCCCGGTGGCGGCCCTGGGTGGCCTCGGTGGTCGAGGGCCTGCTGGACGAGCTGATCGACCAGGGCTCCCCCGCCGACATCGTCGCCGCCTACACCCGTCCGCTGCCGGTCGCGGTGATCAGCCGCCTGATGGGGCTGGACGGCCTGGACGGCAAGCGGCTCGCGCACTGGAGCGACCACGCGCTCTCCACCACCGCGTACTCCGCCACGGCGATCCGGACGGCGCTCGGCGAGTTCGCCGCCTTCGGCGCGGAACTGATCGCCGAACGCCGCGCCGCCCCCGGTGACGACCTGGTCAGCGGCCTGCTCGCGGCGGCCGCGGAGAGCGGCGACATCACCGAGGCGCAGCTGGTCTCGCTGGTGATCGGCCTGGTGGTGGCCGGGCACGAGACCACCATGACCACCCTCGGCAACGCCCTGGTCTACCTGCTCGGCGACGGCCGCGAGGACTGGCAGCGGCTCGCCTCCGACGAGCAGAGCGCGGCCACCGCCACCGAACAGCTGCTGCGGGCCGTCCCGCTGGGCGACAAGAACCACCTCCCCGGTCTGCTGCGGCGCGCCGTCGAGGACGTGGAGGTCGGCGGCGTGGTCATCCCGGCCGGCAGCGTGGTCGCCGCCGACGCCGACGCCGCCAACCAGGACCCGGAGGTCTTCACCGGCGACCTGCGGACCGAGCTGTTCGCCCCGCTGGGCGCGCCGATGTTCACCTTCGGGGCCGGGCCGCACCACTGCCTGGGCGCCTGGCTGGCCCGGATGGAACTGGAACTGGCCCTGCACCGGCTGGCCCGCCGGCTCCCCTCGCTGCGGCCGGCCGCCCCGGCCGAGGCCATCGAATGGCGGCACGGCCTGCTCACCCGCAGCCCGCACACCCTCCAGGTCGCCTGGTGACGGCGGACCCGGCCGCCCGGCCGGCCCGGCCGCCCGCGGTGCCGACCGACGCGGCTGCGGAGGCGGGTGCGCCCGCGGACGCCGTCGTGGTCCGGGTCGACCGGGCGCGGTGCATCGGCTCGGGCATGTGCGCGCTCACCGCGCCCGGCTCGCTGGTGCTCGGCGACGACGGGCTGGCGCGGCCGGTCCGGGCACCCCGCGCGGCCGGCGCGGACGGTCCCGGGGAACCGCTGACCGAACAGCTCACCGAGGCGGTCGAGTACTGCCCGGTCGAGGCGCTCGCCCTGTACTCCGCCCGGGACGGCCGCCCGATCGCCCCCGCCCCGTGACCACGGTGGCGGGGGCCCCGGGGGGGGGGGGGCGGGCCCCCCCGCGCACGGGCCGGGGCCGGGGGCGCCGCCCCCGGCACCCGCGGGGCCGCGCCCCCCGCTCGCGG
>NZ_JBHXTG010000114.1:0-20696 GCF_042677465.1 Kitasatospora sp. NPDC127111 | reverse complement strand
AGTAGTTTTTAGTTGGTAGCGTGGGCTGGGAGATTTGTATAAGAGACAGCCGAAGCGCCCCGGCTCCCCCCGCGGAAGGGGGAGCCGGGGCGCTCGTGGCGGGTCGGGTGCGGCCGGGCCTCAGGAGGCCGGGCCCACCCGGACGGTGGTGATCCGGCCGCCCTGGGACTCGCGCACCACCTCGATCTTGGTGTTGGTGTCCGGCACCTTCACCCCGAGCTGCGGGGTGGCCGGGTCGGAGTAGACGCCGGTGCGGTCGTTGAAGACCGGGACGGCCGGCTCGCTGCCGATCCGGACCGGGACGCCGCCCTTGTGCAGGGTGAAGGCGGTGGTCGGCTTCAGCGAGAAGGTCGCGTCGAAGGTCTGCGCGCGGCCGTTGACCAGCGTGCCGTCGGCGAACCGGATCGGCGTGGGGTGCGCGTCGACCGGAAGGATCAGGCCGCCGCCCGGGTGGTCCTTGGTGTTGTTGTCGCCGTACCCGGTGTCCCAGAGCCAGATCAGCACGCCCTCCTGGTACGGGTAGTTGTCGACGATGTCCTTCTTGCCGTCGACGCCGGTGTACCCGAAGTTGTACGGGCCGGTCTTCAGGAAGGCGCCGTAGCCGGCGTACCGGCGGTTCTCCACCAGGTAGGCGCGCGGGTGCTGCTTGACCGCGGTGCGGCCGGTGATCGTGGTGAACCCGGTGGCGGTCCAGCCGTCGGCGCCGTTCTCGGCGCCGTCGCTGAACAGCTCGGTGGCGCCCGCGGCGATCCGGACGGCGTCGACCAGGACGCCCCTCCCGTGCGTGTTGTTGTCCGAGGTGACGTGGAACCGCAGCCGCACCTGCCGTCCGGCGTACTCGTCCAGCGGGATCGACAGCTGCCGGTAGGCGCCCGAAGTGCCGGTCAGGCCGGGCGTGTTGGCGGTGGTGGTGCCGATCGGCGCGCCGTCGACGGTGCCGCCGAGCGGCTTCCAGGACTTGCCCTCGTCGGTGGAGGCCTCGACGGTCAGGAAGTCGTAGTCCTGCTCGATGTCGTACCAGGTGGCCGCGGTCAGGGTGACCGGGCCGCTCACCGCGCGCAGGTCGACCGTGCGGGCCAGCGAGTTGTCGAGGTTGTCACCGGTGTCGCTCCACCACTGCTTCCCGCCCTGGTACGGGTCGGCCAGGTCGGTGCTGGTGGTGCCGTCGGGCAGGTGGACCAGGACGGCCTGCGCCTGGTCGGTGTTGTAGCCGCTGACCCCGAGGGCGTGGCTGGACCGGGTGGCGGCCTGCGCCTCGTCGTAGTTCAGCCAGCCGAACTGAAGCTTGCTCCAGGCGTCGAGGTCACCGGGGTAGCCGCCGGTGGTGTTCCTCCCCTTGCCGAGGTAGGAGCCGGAGGACATCAGCGACCAGAAGTTGACGCTGTTGTCGCCGCCGCTGGTGCTGTACAGGTCGGGCAGGCCGAGGTTGTGGCCGAACTCGTGGGAGAACAGGCCGACTCCGCTGTTCTCGCCCGCCTGCACGTAGTCGTAGACGTACAGGCCGGTGTCGCCGACCGGCGCGCCGCCGATCCGGTTGCCTTCCGGGCCGGTCCGGCCGGTCGGGTCCGGGAAGGTCCAACTGCGGTGCGCCCACAGCGCGTCGGCGCCCTGCGCGCCGCCACCCCAGGTCTCGTCGACGCCGGCGTGCACCACGATCACGTTGTCCAGGTAGCCGTCGGGCTGGTTGAACTCGCCGTTCTTGTCGTGGTCGTAGCGGTCGTAGACGTCGTACTGGGCCAGCTCGGCCTTCACCTCGGCGGCCGTCCGGCCCTTGGCGATCTCGCCGTCGTACCAGGCCTTGACGGCGTCGCGGATGAACTCCTGGGCCTGGGTCCAGGCGCCGGAACCCTGCGGGCCCTTGTTGCTGCCGTAGCGCGCCTCGTTGTACGGCACGGTGACCCAGTCGCTGACCGTGCCCTCGATGTCGTACCGGCCGGAGGACTGGGTGCGGTAGTAGTTGCGCATCGAGACCGCGCCGGGCGCGTCGTCGAAGAACATCTTCTGGTAGTGGTCGCGGCTGAAGTCGGGGCTCCACAGCGTGTGGTTGTCGCTCTTGCCGGGCTGCGGGATGGTGTTGTGCCGCGGGCCGGGCGTGCCGCCGTAGCGGGGCTGGCCGTTGTACAGGGTGGTGTCGTCCACCTGGTCGCCGAACTGGGCGAGGATGACGAAGACCTTGTCCTTGCGCTGCTGCGCGAGCTGGACGTAGTCGTTGCCGATCTTCACCTTGGCGGGGGCGCGCTTCTCCGCGGTCTTCGCCACGGCGCCCTTGTTGAGCTGCTCCAGCGCCTTGGTGCGCAGCGACTGGCGCTCGCGCTCCTGCGGGGCGAGCGGGCCGGGCGGGGCCTCGGCACCGCCCTCCTCGGCGGCCTGGGCGGCGACGGCCGCCGTGGTGGAGGGGGAGGGGGGAGCGGCCTGGGCGGGGGTGCCGAGGAGGGTGGCCGCTATCGCGCTCGTGGTGAGCGCCGCCGCGAGTGCCGCGGACATTTTGCGCAACTGACCGGTCCTTTCCGGACGGTGGGGTGGTCGGAGGGACGACCGACGGTCGGGGAGCGCAGGTAATATTTCACATGTCATGGGTCACACGGAAGATGGCGGAATCCGTCTGTCCTGGCGTCCGCCGGCCCGGGTGCCCGCCGGCCGGGCCCGAACGCGGAACGCCGCACGACCCGGGCGGGTCGTGCGGCGCGTGCGGCCCGGTGCGGTCAGCCCGCGGTGTATTCCACGACGACGCTGATCAGTGCCAGCGCCCCGAACACCAGCCCCGGGGTGGTCCGCCCGGCGGCGTGCAGGGCCAGCGCGCCGATCGCGAAGACCGCCAGCTTGACGGCGATCTCCGCGGCGAGCGGCAGCCGGACGGTCGGTCCGCCGGCGGCCAGGAACAGGCCCCAGGTCAGGCCGGCGAGCACCGGCGCGCCCACCCCGAGCAGGATCCGGGTGACCGTCCCGGAACCGGTCTTGAAACCCCAGTAGCAGAGCGCCGCCAGCAGCCCCAGCTCCAGGGCGAAGGCGAGCCCGCCGTTGACGACGGTCACCGGGGTCCACTGCCGCTGCGCGACCGGGCCCGGTCTGCTGATCCTCATCCGTTCGTCCTCCCCGTTCCGTGCGGCGCCCCGGCGGGGCGCCGATCACGGCGGGAGTCTGGCAGCCGGGCTCGTGCCGGCACAATGGATCAGCTCAAGGATCCCCGCAGGAAGGCGAGTTCGGCCTGGGCGACGTGCTCCTGCACCCCGCCCGGGGTCATGTGGGTGACGCCGGGCAGCGGCAGCACGCTGTGCGGGCGGCCGGCCCGGGTGAGGGCCTGGGAGAGCAGCAGGGTGTGCGAGGGGTGCACGTTGTCGTCGGCCAGGCCGTGGATCAGCAGCAGCGGCCGGGTGAGTGACGGCGCGTCCGCGATCAGCGAGTCCGCGGCGTACCCCGCGGGGTTCTGCTGCGGCAGGCCGAGGTAGCGCTCGGTGTACGCGGTGTCGTACCGGCGGAAGTCGGTGGGCGGGGCGCCCGCGCAGGCGGCGTGGAACACGTCCGGGCGGCGCAGCACGGCGAGCGCCGCGAAGTACCCGCCGTAGGACCAGCCGCGGACGCCGACCCGGCCGAGGTCCAGGTCGGGGTGGTCGGCGGCGAGTGCCCGCAGTGCGGCGACCTGGTCGTCCAGCGCCACCTGGGAGAACCGGCGGAAGATCGTCCGGGTGAAGGCGGGGGAGACGAACGGGGTGCCGCCGTTGTCGGTGGTGACCACGGCGAAGCCCTGGTCGGCCCACCACTGCTTGAGCTGCCAGCGGCGCGGCTCGTTGGCCACCGCCTGGTAGCCGGGACCGCCGTAGACGTCCAGCAGGACGGGCAGCCGCCGGCCGGGGACGTGGTCGCGCGGGTACACCACCGCGGTGGGCAGCGCGCGTTCGGTGACCCGGGCGAGTCGCGGCTCGACCCGGTAGGGCAACGCGGCGGCGAGGTCGGTGAGTTCGCGTTCGCCGCCGGCGTGGCGCACGGTGCGGCGGATGCCGTCCGGTCCGGCGGAGGTGAGCAGCAGGGTGTCGCCGGCGGCGAGCGCGGAGTGCACGCCGGGGCCGGAGCTGAGCCGCTCGGCCGGGCCGCCGTCCGGGTCGACCAGGTGGACGTGCTGGTCGAACGGGTCGCCCTCGCCGGTCTCGCAGAGCAGCCGGCCGCGCAGCCGTCCGACCACCCGGCGGATCTGCAGTCCGGCGGTGTCCAGCGGCTTGCCGTCCAGGGCCAGGCCGCGGGCGTCGGGGGTGTCGTGGACGGTGAGCAGCCGGCCGTCGTCCAGCCGGGCCGGCGTGCCCGGCAGGTCGTCCACCCAGAACTCGTCGCTGGTGCGGGAGAGTTCGGTGCTCAGGCCGGTGGCCGGGTCGGCGGAGAGCAGCAGCACGTGCTGCTGGAGCCGGTCGGCGACGGTGAGCAGCACCTCGTCCGGGCCCGCCCACTCGGCGGCGCAGAGGTAGGGGAACTCGGCGTCGTCCCAGCGCAGCCGGACCTTGCCGCCGTCCAGGCCGAGGACCCAGAGCTGGACGTCGGCGTTGGGTCCGCCGGCCTGCGGGTAGGCGAAGTCCTCCGGCTGCTCGTCCGGGCGGGCCGGGTCGGCGAAGTAGCGGCGGGGCAGGGCGGATTCGTCCACCCGGGCGGCCAGCAGCGCGCCGCCGTCGGGGCGCCACCAGTGGCCGCGCGAGCGGCCGAGCTCCTCGGCGGCGGCGAACTCGGCGACGCCCCAGCGGGCGCCGTCGGCGGGGCTGAGCGGCTCGGTGCCGGGGGTGACGTACAGGGCGTCGTCGGCGACGTAGGCGATCCGTGCCCCGGTGGCGTCCGGTCGGGGGTCGAAGGCTGGCCCGGCGACCGGGAGTTCGGTGCAGGTGCCGGCGGCGGTGTCGGCGCGGAACAGTCGGCCGTCGAGGGTGAAGGCGGCGACCGCGAGGTCGGGAGTGGCCGCGTAGGAGCCGATGCCGGCGGCGGTCAGCCGGATCCGCTCGCGCAGCCGGCGCTCGGTGTCCGGGAGGTCGGCCGGGTCGCCGGTGCGGCCGGGGGCGAGGGTGGCGGGGTCGGCGACGAGCCGCTCCTCGCCGGTGGCCAGGTCGAGCAGGTGGAGCCGGTCGACCTGGTCCTCGGGGCCGGCGGAGCGGAGCAGCAGCAGCCGGGTACCGTCCTCGCTGAGGACGGTCGCACGCGGAGCGCCGTAGCCGAAGCGGCCCGTACGGGCGCTGAGGGAGAGGTAAGGGTCGGTGATGGTCACGGGCCCGATGTTCGCCGCGCGGCGCCACCCGGACCAGTAGTACGACATGTGAAATGTCACACATCACTAGGCTAGGATCACCCTCATGGAGGCGAAGTGATCGAGGACCCGCGGACCGCCGAACCGCCCGCGCCGCTGCCCGGCACCGAGGAGCTGTTCACCCTGGACCGGGAGGCGGCCCACCTCAACCACGGCTCGTACGGCACCGTGCCCGTCCCGGTGCAGCGGGTGCAGGAACGGCTCCGGGCGGAGCAGGAGCGGGATCCGGACGGCTTCTTCGCCGACCTGCCCGGACGGGTCGGCGCCGCCCGCGCCCGGCTGGCCGCCGAGCTGGGCCCCGGCCCGGACCGGCTCGCCCTGGTCGCCAACGTCACCGAGGCGGTCGCGATCGCGCTGGACAGCGTCCCGCTCGCGCCCGGCGACCGGATCCTGGTCACCGACCACGGGTACGGCGCGGTCACCCAGGCCGTCCGGCGGCGCGCCGCGGAGGCCGGCGCCGAGGTGCGCACCGTCCGCCTGCCGCTGGAGACCCCGGACGAGGACGCCGTCCGGGAGGCCGTCCTCGCCGGGTGCGACGGCCGGACGGTGCTCGCCGTCCTCGACCAGCTCAGCTCGCCCACCGCCCGCCGGATCGCCGGACCGGCCCTGCTCGCCGCCCTGCGCGGGCACGGCGTGACCACGGTGGTGGACGGCGCCCACGCCCCGGGGATGCTGGCCGCGCCGGTCGAGCCGGACGCCGACTTCTGGTTCGGCAACCTGCACAAGTGGGCCTTCGCGCCGCGCGCCACCGGTGTGCTCGCCGTCCGCCCGGAGTGGACCGATAAGGTCCGTCCGCTGGCCCTCTCCTGGGAGCACCACCGCGGCTTCCCGGCCAACGTGGAGTGGCGCGGCACCTACGACTACACGCCCTGGCTGGCCGCTCCGGCCGGGTTCGAGCTGCTGCACGGGCTCGGCGCCGACCGGGTGCGCCGGCACAACGCGCGGCTGGCCGCCCACGGCCAGGCGGTCCTGGCCCGGCGCCTCGGCCTGGAGCCGCTGCCGGCCACCCCCGGGGTCGCGATGCGCGCGCTGCGGCTGCCCGCCGGCCACGGCGAGGACGACGGGACCGCGGTGGCGCTGATGGCGGAGCTGTGGCGGCGGCACGGCGTCCGGACGGTGGTGCGCCCCTGGCCGGGCGGCGGGGTGCTGCGGGTGAGTGCGCAGCTGTACAACCGGGCGCACGAGTACGAGCGGCTGGCGGCGGGGCTGGCGGAGTCGCTCGCGGGGCGTTAGCGCCCGAGGGCGTCGGCGGGCCGGGGCGGCCGCGCCACCCCGGCGTCCGACGGGCGGTGCGCGCCCTGGACGTGAGGCCCGCGCGGTGGTGCGCGCCCCGTCCCCGGCGCCCGCCGGGCTGTGCACGCCCTGCGCCCGGCCGTCCGCTCCGCCGGCCGGGCGGCCGGGCGCGTGTCGGCCGCGCCGACGGCGGGCCGGGTGGCCCAGAGTGGTGCCGCCGACCGGCCGCCGCCGACGCCGGCGGCCCGTCGCCGCACCTCCCGGAGGCCCCGTGCGTCCCCTTCCCGCCCGGCGGTGGTGCGTGCCGCTGGTCACGCTCCTCACCGCGCTGTTCGTCGCCGGCCCGGCGCCGAGCCGCCCGCACGCCGAGGCGCGGGCCGACGCCTGGGCCGCCACCCGGTCCGACACGCGGTCCGGCGCGGACCCGGCGGGCGCGGAGCTCGCCGCCGACCTGGACCGGCTGCTCGCCGACCGGCGGCTGGCCGGTGCCCAGGTGTCGGTGGAGGTCACCGACGCCGCCACCGGCGAGGTGGTCTACCAGCACGCGCCCGACGCCCTGCTGCTGCCGGCCTCCACCCTGAAGACCGTGACGGCCGCCGCCGCGCTCGAACTGCTCGGCCCGGACCACCGCTTCGCCACCGAGGTGCTGGCCGCCGGCCCCCGCGTCGGCGGCCGGCTGGACGGCGACCTGGTGCTGCGCGGCGGCGGGGACCCGAGCCTGCTGCCCGCCGACCTGGACGAGCTGGCCCACCGGGTCGCCGCGGCCGGCGTCACCGAGGTCACCGGCGCCGTCCGGGCCGACGCGACCCGCTGGGACGACGTCCGGCTGGGCCCCAACTGGGCCTGGGACGACCAGCCGTACTACTACAGCCCGCAGATCTCGGCGCTCACCCTGACCACCGACACCGACTACGACCCGGGCACCGTCCGGCTGACCGTCACGCCGGGCGGGGAGCCGGGCCGTCCGGCGGCCGTCCGGCTCACCCCCGCCGACGCCCCGGTCCGCCTCACCGGCCGGATCGACACCGCGCCGGCCGGCGGCGCGCCGGCCGTGGACGTCACCCGCCGGCTCGGCGGCAACGAGATCGTGCTGGCCGGCAGCGTTCCGGCGGGCGCCGCCCCCACCGAGGAGTGGGTCACCGTCGACGACCCGGCCGCGGTGGCCGCCTCGGTGTTCGCGGCCGCCCTGGCCCGGCACGGCGTGACGGTGGGCGGGGGCGTGGCGGCGGGCCGGGCCGCCCCGGCGGACGCCGCCCCGCTGGCCCGGCACGAGTCGGCGACGGTCGGCGAGCTGACGGTGCCGTTCCTCAAGCTGAGCAACAACGGCATCGCCGAACACCTGGTGAAGGAGATCGGCCTGGTCCGGGCCGGCTCCGGCAGCTGGACCGCCGGTCTCGCCGAGGTGGCCGCGTTCGTCCACCGGAACGGCCTGGACACCACCGTCGCCCGGCAGAGCGACGGCTCCGGGCTGTCCCGGCACAACCTGATGACCGCCCGGCGGTTCGCCGCCCTGCTCGAGTTCGCCCGCGGCCGGCCGTGGTTCCGGGTCTGGTACGACGCCCTGCCGGTGGCCGGCGACCCGCGCCGGATGGTCGGCGGGACGCTCGCCCACCGTTTGGCGGGCACCGCCGCCGAGGGCCGGGTGCACGCGAAGACCGGCTCCATGACCGGGGTCGACACCCTGACGGGGTACGTCGAGGGCGGGGCCCGGACCCTGGCGTTCACGGTGCTGTGCAACAACTTCGCCGACGGCAGCCCGCGTCCGGTGATCGACGCGCTCGTCGTCCGGCTGGCGGGCGGCCCCGCGGTGCCGCCCGGGCCCGCTCCCGCGCACCCGGCCGTCCGGACGGGCGGGAAGTCGGACCTGGACTGGACCTGACCTGCCCCGGCGCCGGACCCGGCCCCGACCGGCCCCGACCCGGCGCTGGACCCGGCCCCTGGCCGGACCGGGTCAGAGTCCCTGGTCGGGGCCGCCCGCGCGCAGTTCCGCGAGCAGCACGTTCTGGTCGTCGATCAGCCCGGTGAGGATCCGCCGGGCGGTCCGGAGCAGGTCCGCGACCTCGGCGCCGGCCAGCGCGTACACCACCGTGCTGCCCTCGCGGCTGGCGGTGACGATGCCCGACCGGCGCAGGACGGCGAGCTGCTGGGAGAGGCTGGACGGCTCGACCTCCAACTCGGCCAGCAGGTCCCGTACGGGCGTCGGTCCGGCCTGGAGCAGCTCCAGGACCCGGATCCGGATCGGGTGGCCGAGCATCCGGAAGAACTCGGCCTTGGCCTGGTACAGCGCGACCCCCACGGCGCTCCCTCCTTCGGTGCCCGGTGCGTTCAGATCTCCAGCGCGAGCTCGATCCGCTTGAGCTGGTGGCGGGCCATCGCCAGGTTGGAGCGGGTGCGGTTGAGCGCGAGGAAGAGGAAGAGCCCGCGGCCGTTCGGCATGGTGAGCGGCCGCAGCAGGTGGTACTGGCTGGTCAGGCTGACCAGGATGTCCTCGATCTCGTTGTCGTGCAGGTTGAGCAGTTCCATGGCCCGCATCTTGGCGCGGACCACGTCGGTGTTGCCGGCGGCGGCGACGTTGAGGTCCAGCTCGCCGCCGTCGCCGAGGGAGCCGAGGGCCATGCCGCTGCCGTAGTCGACCAGGGCGATGCCGATCGCGCCTTCGATCGCCATGGCCTCCTTGAGCGAGGTCTCCAGGTTCGCCATCGTGTTCTCCTCCTGTAGCCGGGGGACTCCCGTGCGTGGTGGCTGTGGCACCGAATGTAGGGAGGCCGGACGCCGGTTCACCGCGGATGACCGCAGACGTTCGAATCAGAGTGGGGAACGATCGGTTTGCGGCTGTTCGGCGGCTGCTTGAAGACATTTGCAACTATGGATGTGAGAGAGAACTGATCCGGGGTCCCGAAAAACGGTGCTATCGATGTCAGTCCTCCCGGGTAACCTCTCGCTGAGATGCGAGATCACACCAACCACACCCGGACGGCGATGAACACCCCTCTGCCCGAGCCCTCCGAAGACCGGGAGCTCAACCCCGCCGAGGCGTACGCGGCCTTCCGCCGCCGGGCCAAGGAGCAGGCCACCGCCCTGTACGGCTTCCAGCAGCTGTACGACTTCGAGCTGGACGACTTCCAGGTCGAGGCCTGCCGGGCCCTGGAGGAGGGCTCGGGCGTCCTGGTCGCCGCGCCCACCGGCTCCGGCAAGACCATCGTCGGCGAGTTCGCCGTGCACCTCGCCCTCCAGGGCGGGCGCAAGTGCTTCTACACCACGCCGATCAAGGCCCTGTCGAACCAGAAGTACGGCGACCTGGTCAAGCGCTACGGCGCCGCCAAGGTCGGCCTGCTCACCGGCGACAACTCGGTCAACGGCGACGCCCCGGTGGTCGTGATGACCACCGAGGTGCTGCGCAACATGCTCTACGCGGGCTCCAGCACCCTGGACGGCCTCGGCTACGTGGTCATGGACGAGGTGCACTACCTCGCCGACCGGTTCCGCGGCGCCGTCTGGGAGGAGGTCATCATCCACCTCCCGGAGTCCGTCACCCTGGTCTCGCTCTCGGCCACCGTCTCCAACGCCGAGGAGTTCGGCGACTGGCTGGACACCGTGCGCGGCGGCACCAAGGTGATCGTCTCCGAGACCCGGCCCGTGCCGCTCTGGCAGCACGTGATGGCCGGCAACCGGATGTACGACCTCTTCGCCGACCCGGACCGCGACGGCCGCCCCAAGGACGCCCCGCGCAACCCGGCCAAGGCGGTCAACCCCGAGCTCGTCCGGCTCGCCCGCTCCGAGCTGGACCGCAACCCGCGCGACCGGTTCGGCCGCGGCCGCGGCCGCTCCATGCCCAACGGCCGCCCCGGCCGGGTCTGGACGCCGGGCCGGGTCGACGTCATCGACCGCCTGGACGCCGAGGGCCTGCTGCCCGCGATCACCTTCATCTTCAGCCGGGCCGGCTGCGAGGCCGCCGTCCAGCAGTGCCTCTCCTCCGGCCTGCGGCTCAACAAGGAGGAGGACCGCGCCAAGGTCCGCGCCATCGTCGAGGAGCGCTGCGCCGACATCCCCGACGAGGACCTGCACGTCCTCGGCTACTTCGAGTGGCTGGACGGCCTGGAGCGCGGCATCGCCGCCCACCACGCCGGGATGCTGCCCAGGTTCAAGGAGGTCGTCGAGGAGCTCTTCGTGAAGGGCCTGGTCAAGGCCGTCTTCGCGACCGAGACCCTGGCGCTCGGCATCAACATGCCCGCCCGCTCGGTGGTCATGGAGAAGCTGGTCAAGTGGAACGGCGAGACCCACGCCGACATCACCCCCGGCGAGTACACCCAGCTCACCGGCCGGGCCGGGCGGCGCGGCATCGACGTCGAGGGCCACGCCGTGGTGCTCTGGCAGCGCGGCCTCGACCCGGAGGCGCTGGCCGGCCTGGCCGGCACCCGCACCTACCCGCTGAAGTCCTCGTTCCGGCCGTCCTACAACATGGCCGTCAACCTGGTCTCCCAGTTCGGCCGGCACCGCTCCCGCGAGCTGCTGGAGACGTCGTTCGCGCAGTTCCAGGCGGACCGCTCGGTGGTCGGCATCGCCCGCCAGGTCCAGCGCAACGAGGAGGGGCTGGAGGGCTACCGCGAGTCGATGACCTGCCACCTCGGCGACTTCGACGAGTACATGGAGCTGCGCCGCCGGCTCAAGGACCGCGAGAACGAGCTCGCCCGCGAAGGCACCAGCCAGCGCCGCGCCGCCGCCGTCGAGTCCATCGAGCAGCTGAAGCCGGGCGACGTCATCCACGTCCCGACCGGCAAGTTCGCCGGCCTCGCGCTCGTCCTCGACCCGGGCCTGCCGCCGGTCAGCCGCAACGGCCGCAACGGCGGCCGCCACCCGGACTACCAGGACGGCCCGCGCCCGGTCGTGCTCACCGCCGAGCGGCAGGTCAAGCGGCTCGCGATGATCGACTTCCCGCACCCGGTCGCCGCCATCGAACGACTGCGGATCCCCAAGTCCTTCAACCCGCGCAGCCCGCAGTCCCGGCGCGACCTCGCCTCCGCGCTGCGCACCAAGGCCGGCCACCTGGAGCCCGAGCGGTTCCGCCGCGGCCGCGCGGCCGCCGCCGACGACCCCGAGATCACCCGGCTGCGCGCCGCCCTGCGCCAGCACCCGTGCCACGGCTGCGACGAGCGCGAGGACCACGCCCGCTGGGCCGAGCGCTACCACCGGCTGCACCGCGACACCGAGCAGCTGGAACGCCGGATGCGCTCGCGCACCCACACCATCGCCCGCACCTTCGACCGGGTCTGCGGCCTGCTCACCGATCTCGGCTACCTGCAGGGCGACACCGTCACCGAGGACGGCAAGCGGCTCGGCCGGCTCTACGGCGAGCTCGACCTGCTCGCCTCCGAGTGCATCCGCGAGGGCGTCTGGAACGGTCTGGCCGCCGCCGAGCTGGCCGCCTGCGCCTCGGCGCTGGTCTACGAGGCCCGCCAGTCCGACGACGCCGCCGCCCCCCGGGTGCCCGAGGGCAAGGCCAAGGAGGCGCTCGGCCAGATGGTCCGGATCTGGGGCCACCTGGACGCCCTGGAGGAGCAGCACCGGATCAACACCGCCGAGGGCGTCGGCCAGCGCGAGCCCGACCTCGGCTTCGCCTGGGCCGCCTACCGCTGGGCACTCGGCCACAACCTCGACCAGGTGCTGCGCGACGCCGACATGCCGGCCGGCGACTTCGTCCGCTGGACGAAGCAGCTGATCGACGTCCTCGGCCAGATCCAGGACGCGGCCGGCGAGGACGCCGAGCTGCGCAGGACCGCCCGCAAGGCCGTGGACGGTCTGCGCCGCGGCATCATCGCCTACTCCTCGGTGGGCTAGCCGGACACCGCGAAGGGGCCCGCGCGTTCACCACGAACGCGCGGGCCCCCCGTCGTGGCTCAGCGGGTGGCGAGGGCTTCGATGACGCGCTCCAGGGAGGTGCCGAGGCCCCAGCGGGTGGAGAGTTCCTCCAGGGTCATCGGGTCCAGGGGCTCGCGCGGCAGTGACGGGTCGAAGTCGGGGAGCGGGGCGTCGGCGGCGACCCGCACCACCTTCGGGGCGACGTCCAGGTAGGCCGCGCCCTCGACGATGTTGCGGCGGCGGGCGGGGGTGAGCTTCGAGCCGATGTCCAGCGCGGCGGCCCGGATGCCGGCGAGGTCGCCGTACTCGTGGATCAGCTGGGCGGCGGTCTTCTCGCCGATGCCCTTGACGCCGGGCAGGCCGTCGCTCGGGTCCCCGCGCAGGGCGGCCAGGTCGGCGTACTGGGCGCCCCGCACGCCGTACTTCTCCAGCAGCAGTGCGTCGTCGGTGACCTGCAGGTTCCCCATGCCCTTGACGGGGTAGAGCACGGTGATCCGCCGGGCGTCGTCGACCAGCTGGAAGAGGTCGCGGTCGCCGGTGACGATCTGGACCGGGCCCTTCGCCCGGGCGGTCAGGGTGCCGATCACGTCGTCCGCCTCGTAGCCGGGGGAGCCGACCCGGGCGAGGCCGAGCGCGTCGAGCACCTGCTCGATCACCGGCACCTGCGGGGCGAGCGTGTCGGGCACCTCCTCCTCGCCGTCCTCGGCGTCCTCGGCGACCCGGTGCGTCTTGTAGGAGGGGACGAGGTCCACGCGCCACTGCGGGCGCCAGTCGGCGTCCATGCAGGCGACCAACTGGTCGGGCCGGTGGTCATGGACCAGGCGGGCGATGAAGTCGAGCAGGCCCCGGACGGCGTTGACCGGCTCGCCCTGCGGGGAGCGCAGGGAGTCCGGCACGCCGAAGTAGGCCCGGAAGTACAGGCTGGCGGAGTCGAGCAGCATCAGTCGCGGTGCGGTCACGCGTCAGATCATGCCGCACCGCGCCGACGGACACCCGGTTCTCAGTGTTCGTGCGGGCCGGCGCGGTGGACCGGGCCGTGCGCGTCGGCGCAGTGGTCGGGGACCGGCTCGCCCGGGGTGGTGATCTGGAGCAGCGCGCCCGCCTCGTCCTCGCCGACGTGGTCGACCTGGAGCGTGCTGTGGGTGATCCCGTACTCGCCGGCCAGCCGGCGCTGCAGCTCGCGGCGGACGGCGTGGCAGTCGCCGCCCGGGGTGACCAGGATGTGCGCCGACAGGGCCGGCTGGCCGGAGGTGATCTCCCAGATGTGCAGGTCGTGGATCTCCTCGACGAGGGGCTGGGCGACCAGCCGGTCGGCCACCGTGTCCGGGTCGATGCCGGCCGGCGCGGCCTCCAGGAAGATCCGCCCGGAGTCGCGGACGAGGCCGATGCCGGCCTTCAGCATCAGCGCCACCACGATCAGCGAGGCGATCGCGTCGGCCCGGACGAAGCCGGTGGTCAGCATGATCACACCGGCGACGGCGGTGGCGACGAAGGCGTAGAGGTCGGTGAGCACGTGCTGGAAGGCGCCCTCGACGTTGAGCGAGGTGCGGTTGGCCTTGGACATGCACCAGGTGGCGGCCAGGTTGACCACGATCCCGACCAGCGCGGTGGCCAGCACCAGCGAGCCGGTCACCTCCGGCGGTTCGATCAGCCGGGTGATCGACTCGTAGCCGAGCCAGGCCGACAGCACCAGCAGGGTGACGCCGTTGGCCTGGGCGGAGAGGATCTCGGCCCGCTTCAGCCCGTAGGTGTACCCGCCGCGGGCAGGCCGGGCGGCGAGCCGCATCGCGACCAGTGCCAGCACGATCGAGGCGGCGTCGGTGAGCATGTGCGCGGCGTCGGAGATCAGTGCCAGCGACTGCGCGGCGAAGCCGACCACGACCTCGCCGGCCATGAACAGCACGATCAGCGCGAGTGCGCTCAGCAGCCAGCGGCGGTCGGCGTCGGCGGCGACGCCGTGCGAGTGCCCGCCGTGCCCTCCGCCCTGGCCGTGCCCGCCGTGACCATGACCGTGACCGTGGCCGTGCCCGCCGCGGCCGCCGCCCCGGGGGGAGTGCCCGTGATCATGCGCATGATCATCATGGGAATGCTCGTGCCCGGCCATCGAAGTCCTCTCCTGGACGCACGGGGATAGCGGAAGGGGGTGCGACTGCCCCGCACCCGAAGTGAACCTCAGATCGAACGAAGATCCAAAGGCTGCACTGGAGACCGTTGTCATTGCCGCGCCGTAACCCCCGTCCGGTATCGTCGCGCCGCCACCGAGCGGGGGCCGAGCAGGGGCTGAGCAGGGGAGACACGGCATGGAACGGACCGGACGGGTCGGCCTCGGGACGATCGCCCGGGAGTGGGGCCGGATCGGCGTGCTCGGCTTCGGCGGGCCGCCCGCGCACATCCTGCTGCTGCGCCGCCTCTGCGTGGAGCGGCGCAAGTGGCTGGAGCCGGACGAGTTCGAGGACGGGATCGCCGCCACCAACCTGCTGCCCGGCCCGGCCTCCACCCAACTCGCCATCCTCACCGCCTGGCGGCTGCGCGGCACCCCCGGCGCGCTGGTCGGCGGTGTCTGCTTCATCGCCCCGGGGCTGGTGCTGATCCTCGCCCTCTCGGTGCTCTTCCTGGCCGGCGACCCGCCGCACTGGGTGCTCGGCGCGGCGGCCGGCGCCGGTGCGGCCGTCCCGGCGGTCGCGGTGCAGGCCGCCACCTCGCTGATCCCGGCCAGCCTCACCCGGGCCGGCCGGGAGCGGGCCGCCCGGGCCCGCTGGGCCGGGTACGCGCTGGCGGGTGCGGCGGCCGCGATCCTCACCGGCCCCTGGCTGGTGCTGGTGCTGATCGCCTGCGGGCTGACCGAGATCGCCGTCCGGGCCCCGGGCCGAGGCCCTGGCCGGGGGCGGCCGGCCGCGCTGCCGTGGGCCGCCGCGCTGCCGGCCCTGCCCGCGCTCGGCGGGCTCGGTGCACTGGCCTGGGTGGCGTTCAAGGTGGGCGCGCTCTCCTACGGCGGCGGATTCGTGATCATCCCGCTGATGCGGGACGACGCGGTCCACCGGTACCACTGGATGACGGACGGACAGTTCCTCAACGCCGTCGCCCTCGGCCAGGTCACCCCCGGCCCGGTGGTGCACACCGTCGCCGTGGTCGGCTACGCGGCCGCCGGGCTCGGCGGCGGACTGCTGGCGGCGGTGGTCGCCTTCGCACCGTCCTTCCTGTTCGTGCTCCTCGGCGGCCGGCACTTCGACCGGCTCCGGGCGGACCGGCGGGTGCAGGACTTCCTGACCGGTGCCGGGCCGGCGGTGATCGGCGCCATCGCGGGCTCGGCCGTCCCGCTCGCCGCCGCGCTCGGCCACGGCTGGCAGTGGGGGGCGCTGGCGGCCGCCCTGCTGTGGCTGGTCGCCGCTCGCCGGGGCGTGGTGTCCGCCCTGCTCGCGGCGGGCGCCGCCGGGGTGCTCGCCGCGGCGGCCGGTCTGCCGGTGGCGTAGGGCCGCGCACGGGTGCGCTCCGGCGGTGGCGTGGGGCCGGGCAGGGGTGCGCCGAGCACGCCGCCCGGATGCCGCCCGGGCCGCTCGCCGCCGCGGCGGCCCTGCCCCGGCCGGAGGGCGGGCCGCTCGGGTAGCGGTGGCCGGCCGGTGGCGGCAGCCGGAAAGCGTGCCGCTCCGGCAGCGGGGCGCGGACCCGGTCCGGCAGCGGGGCGCGGACCCGGCCCGACGGCGGGGGGCCCGCGGCTCAGCCGAGCACGACCGCCCCCATCGCCTCCACCGCTTCCAGCGGCATCGTCCGGGCTGCCGTCGCCGCCCGGACGAGGGCCTGCATCACCCGCAGGTCCTCGCCCTGCTCGGGGTGCCACTGCACGCCCAGCGTGAAGCCCGGCCCCTCCACCGCCTCGATCGTGCCGTCCGGCGCGTGCGCGCTCACCCGCAGGCCGTCGCCGAGCCGGTCCACCGCCTGGTGGTGGAAGGTCGGCACGGTCAGCTCGCTCTCCGGCAGCAGCCCGCCGAGCAGCGTCCCGGGCACCGGCCGTACCGCGTGCTCGCCGTACTTGCCGGGCGAGCCGCCGTGCACGTCCGGGCTGACCACGTCCGGCAGGTGCTGCAGCAGCGTCCCGCCGCAGACCACGTTCAGCACCTGCATGCCCCGGCAGATCCCCAGCAGCGGAATGCCGGCCGCCAGCGCCGCCCGGATCAGCGCCGCCTCCCAGACGTCCCGCTCCGGCGAGTCCACCTCCGTCCGCGGGTGCCGCGGCTGCCCGTAGTACGCCGGGTCGAGGTCCGGCCCGCCCGCGATGACCAGCGCGTCCAGCCGGGCGAGCACCTCCGGCGCGCGTTCCGGGGCGTCCGGGGGCAGCAGCACCGCGATCCCGCCCGAATTCCGCACGTAGGCGGTGTACCGGTCGGGCACCAGTGCCACCGGTCGGTCCCGCCAGTCGCTCCAACTCGCGTCCACCAGATAGGTGCTGACGCCGATGAAAGGCCTGCGATCCATGGCGCGCATTCTCCACCCGCACCACCCGATACCTCGTCAATCACGGCTCTCGGCGCGCCACACCCGCCCGCCCTCTTCCGCGCCGTCACCGGCAGGCCGTACGGTTCGCTGTGACCGATTGATCTCGCTGAGTGATCGAGGAGGTTCCGCCATGCCCGGTAACGCCACCGCGGGCGCGCCCAGGCGCGCGCCGCTCACCCTGGACGAGCTGCGCACCCTGGTCGATGCCGGCGAGATCCACACCGTCGCGCTCGCCTTCACCGACATGCAGGGCCGGCTGCAGGGCAAACGCTTCGCCGCCCGGTACTTCCTCGACGAGGTCGCCGAGCACGGCGCCGAGGCCTGCGACTACCTGCTCGCCGTCGACGTCGACCTCAACACCGTCGACGGCTACGCGCTGTCCTCCTGGGAGACGGGCTACGGCGACTTCGCCATGCGTCCGGACCTCTCCACCCTCCGGCTCACCCCCTGGCAGCCCGGCACCGCCCAGGTCACCGCCGACCTGGCCCGGCACGGCGGCCACCCGGTCGAGGCCGCGCCCCGGCAGCTGCTGCGCCGTCAGATCGAGCGGCTGGCCGAGTACGGGCTGGCCGCCGACATCGGCACCGAGCTGGAGTTCCTGCTCTTCCGGGACAGCTACGAACAGGCCTGGCTCGGCGGCTACCGCGGCCTGACCCCGGCCAACCAGTACAACGTCGACTACTCGATGCTCGGCACCGCCCGGGTCGAGCCGCTGCTCTCCCGGATCCGGGTCGAGATGGCCGGCGCCGGCCTGATCGTGGAGTCCGCGAAGGGCGAGGCCAACCTCGGCCAGCACGAGATCGCCTTCCGCTACTCCGACGCGCTCACCACCTGCGACCAGCACAGCGTCTACAAGACCGGGGCGAAGGAGATCGCCGCCCAGCAGGGCTGCGCGCTCACCTTCATGGCCAAGTACAACGAGCGCGAGGGCAACAGCTGCCACATCCACCTGTCGCTGCGCGACCTGCACGACCCGGACGCCCCGGCGGGCGGTCCCGGCGCCCCCGTCTTCGCCGACCGCGACGGGCGGATGACCGACACCATGCGGCACTTCCTGGCCGGTCAGCTCGTCGCGCTGCGCGAGTTCAGCCTGCTCTACGCGCCCAACATCAACTCCTACAAGCGCTACCGCCCCGGCTCCTTCGCCCCGACCGCCGTCGCCTGGGGCCGGGACAACCGCACCTGCGCGTACCGGGTCGTCGGCCGCGGTCCTGGCCTGCGGATGGAGAACCGGGTGCCCGGCGGCGACGTCAACCCGTACCTCGCGGTGGCCGGCATGATCGCCGCCGGCCTGCACGGCCTCGAGCAGAAGCTCGACCTGCCCGCGCCCTGCCTCGGCAACGCCTACGCCGTCGACGAGTACGCCCGGGTGCCCGGCTCGCTCCGCGAGGCCGCCGACCTCTGGGCGGAGAGCGAGCTGGCCCACGCGGCCTTCGGCGCCGACGTGGTCGAGCACTACCTGCACATGGCCCGGGTGGAGCAGTCCGCCTACGACAGCGCCGTCACCGACTGGGAGCGCTACCGCTCCTTCGAGCGGATGTGAGCGGATGTGAGCGGACGTGAGCGGACGTGACCGAGTGCGGGCCGACGCGAGCGGGTGTGAGTGATGTGAGCGGCCGTGAGCGGCGCGGGCACGAGCGGGCGGCCCGTGACGAACGTCCGCGTCCCGAGGGAGAGTGAGGAGCGGCATGACCGAGAAGGCCCCCAAGCCCGGGCAGGACGCCCCGGTCTGCCGCCGCCTGGTCGGCCGCGTCGCGGTGATCACCGGCGCGGGCAGCGGCATCGGCCGGGCCGCCGCGCACCGGCTCGCAGCCGAGGGCGCGAAGGTGGTTTGCGCCGACCTCGACGAGCCGTCCGGCACGGCGGCCGCCAAGGAGGTCGGCGGCCTCTTCGTGCACACCGACGTCACCGATCCGTACATGGTCGAGGCGCTGTTCGACGAGGCGTACGAGACCTACGGGAGCGTGGACGTCGCCTTCAACAACGCGGGGGTCTCGCCGCCGGAGGACGGCTCCATCCTGACCACCGGGCTGGAGGCCTGGCGGCGGGTCCAGGAGGTCGACCTGACCTCCGTCTACCTCTGCTGCAAGGCGGCCCTGCCGTACATGCGGCGGCACGGGCGCGGCTCGATCATCAACACCGCGAGTTTCGTGGCCCGGATGGGCGCGGCCACCTCGCAGATCTCCTACACCGCCGCCAAGGGCGGCGTGGTGTCGATGTCCCGCGAACTGGGCGTGCAGTTCGCCCGCGAGGGCATCCGGGTCAACGCGCTCTCGCCCGGGCCGGTGGACACGCCGCTGCTGCGCGAGCTGCTCGCGGAGGACGGGGAGCGGGCGGCCCGGCGGCTGGTGCACATCCCGCTCGGCCGGTTCGCCCGGCCCGAGGAGATCGCCGCCGCGGTCGCCTTCCTCGCCAGCGACGACTCCTCCTTCATCACGGCGAGCGAGTTCCTGGTCGACGGCGGCATCTCCGGGGCGTACGTGACCCCGCGGTAGCCGCCCCGGCGGTGCGCACTTCTCGGGTTCTCACCGTAATCTCATGGAAAATGCCGGGAATTGGGCGCCACTCTGATATCCCGTTTATCCGGATGCCTTTAGATTCTCTGTCGTGAGTGAGCAGATTCCCGCCGGGTGGTACCCGGACCCGAAGGACACCGGCGAGCCGAGACCGCAGCGCTGGTGGGACGGCAAGGGCTGGACGGCCAGCACCCGGCCCGCACCCGAGGACGCCCCGCCGCCGGAGGAGCCGGCGGCCGGGGCCCCGGCGGCCGGGGCTCCGGGGCCGGACGCGGCCGCCGGGACCCGGGTGCTGGAGGGGGAGGTGCTGGGGAGCGGGCCGACGGTCCGCTACCCCGAGCCGCCCCCCTTCGGCACCGCCTACGGCGCCCCGGTACCGCCGCCCGCGAAGCCCCGGCGCAGGCCGTCCAAGCTGGTGCTCGCGACCGCGGTGGCGGCGCTGCTCGGGCTGGCCGTCGGGTCCGGTGTCACCTACCTGGCGATGGACGGCCACGGCGAGAAGCGCGCCTCGCACCGCAGCGCCCGCCCGGCGCCGTCGTACGACGAGGACGGCCCCTGGGGTGGCCTGCCCGACTTCGGCGGCCCGGACGGCAACGGCGGCAACGGCGGGAACGGCGGGAACGGCGGGAACGGCGGCAACGGCGGGAACGGCAAGGGCAACGGGAACGGGAACGGCGGGGGCAACGGCAAGGGGAACGGCAACGGCCGGGGCTCCGGCAGGGGCAGTGGCACCGCCGCGGACCTGGTGAACCGGATCACCCTGCCCGTACCGGCCGGCTGGCAGGGCGGCACCACCAAGGACGGCTACGCCGCGCTCAGCGTGGGCTCGTACACCTGTGAGGGCGGCGGCACCTGCTCGCTCGGCGGCGCCAACACCGGCCGGATCAGCGGCGGCGGCACCGACGTCCAGGCGGCGGCCAAGGCCGACATCGAGAAGGCGGCCAAGGAGTCGTACAACGAGCTCAACTCCCACGAGGAGCTGAAGTCGGAGGCGGTCAAGGTCGACGGCCGGGACGGCTACCTGGTCCGCTGGAAGGTCGATGCGGTGAAGGGCAACGACGGCTACGTGCAGACGGTGGTCTTCCCGTCCGCCGACGGCAAGTCGCTGATCTCCGTCCACCTGGGCTTCGACATCGCCGACAAGGCGCCCGACCTCGGTGTGATGGACAAGATCGTCCAGGGCATCGGCGACCTCACCGGCAAGCTGCCGGGCGTCCCCGGCGGCGGCCCGGACGGCGGACCGGGCACCACCTGACACACCGCTCCGCTCACGGCAGAGGGGGGGCCCCCCCGGCCCGGCCGGGGGGGCGGCCGCGGGGGGGTGG
>NZ_JBHXTG010000113.1:0-20919 GCF_042677465.1 Kitasatospora sp. NPDC127111 | reverse complement strand
CGGGCGCGTCGATCGGGTCGACGACGCCCGACCACCCGCCGAGACCGGGGCCGAGCAGCCCGGCCACCCGGTCGCGGACCAGCAGGAGCGCGGCGCCCCACCCGGCCCGCAGCCACTTCTGGCCGCCGGCGGCGAGCACGTCCGCCGCGTCGGCGTCGAAGTCCACCGCGCCCAGCGCCTGGACCGCGTCCACCACCAGGACCCGCTCCGGGCCGATCAGCTCCTTGATCGCGGCCAGCGGTGCGCGGAACCCGGTGGCGCTGTCCACCGCGCACACCGAGACCACGCGGACCCGCTCGTCCAGCCCCGCCCGGACCGCCTCGGCGGTGACCGGCCCGTCGAGGAGCCGGACCGTCAGCCCCCCGTTGCCGGCGGCCCGCAGCCACGGGTAGACGGCACCGGGGAAGTCCGCCCGGCTCACCAGGACGGTGCTCCCGGCGGGCGCGGCGGCGAAGGCGTGGGCGGCGGCGAACATGCCGTGCGAGGTGGAGCTCACGAAGGCGATCTCGTGCGGTGCGCAGCCGAGCAGCGCGGCCGCCGCCCGGGCCGCCTCCCCCGCCGTGGCGTCCAGGGCCTCCAGCGCGGTCCAGCCCTGCTGCCGGAGCGCCGCCGCCGAGCCGGCCAGCACGTCCCGCACCGCGGCCGACACCGGCCCGAAGCGCGCGAAGTCCAGGTACCCGGCCGGCTCGTCGAACTGCCGCAGGTACTCCGGGACGGTGCGCACCGTCATGACACCCACCCTTCCTCGTGATTTGAACGTTCAAATCCACAGAACCCAGCAGAACCGAACAGGCTGGGTGTGGGGATGGGTGACAGCAAACGCTCGCCCGGGCAGCGGCGTCAAGACCCCTGCGCGCCGTCGCCCCGCCCCGAGACACTTCCGTTACCCGGAAGCCCCGACCGGACGCCACCGGCGCGGCCCCGTACGACGGTGTGACAGGCTGTCCCCCGACCTACCGGAGGGGACCTTCCACCATGCACCGACCGAGCCGACCCGAGGACCTCGACCCCGCCGCCCGCGTCTGGGCACGCGCCGTCACCTTCGCCCTGCTGCAGGCCGCCCAGGGCGACACCGAGGGCTACTGGCTGGACGACGACGGCGTCTGGTGCGACGCCACCGCCGGCTCCTACTGGTGGCGCGTCACGCGGGTCGCCGACGGTCAGGTGGTGTTCTGCGGGCAGGACTCCGACGGCAGCGAGACCCACATCGACGACCGGCAGATCGACTTCCTGGCCGGCGGCCCGGACTGGCTGCCCTGGGACCAGCTGCGCGAGGACGCCCGGGGCAACCTGTTCGGCTTCGTCTACTGGTCGCAGGGCGACGGCTGGCAGCGCATCCCGTACCCCGACGCCCTGGACGACGACGGACTGTCCGGGGCCGCCGCCTGGCTGGGCTCCGCCGAGGAGTTCGCCGACGAGGCGTCCTGCATCGTCGACGTGCGGCACGCCGACCTGCCCGCGTTCACCGCCGCCCTCGACCGCTTCGTCCGCCGCGCCGAGACCCGCACCGTCGACGCCGCCCTGGTCGCCGAGCTGCTGGCGGCGGCCGGCCCGCTCGACGAGGACCGGGACCCGCTGCAGCCCGCCCTCGCCCTGGAGGTCGCCGTCCGCGCCGGCCTCACCCGGGCCGGCTGACCGGCCGCGTCCGACCCGCACCACCAACACCGGCCCCGGCCCCGGCCCGGACACGCCCTATCGTGGACACATGCTCTTCGGTGAACCGCTCACGGCACGACTGGGGGCGCTCGCCGCCCGGGTGCCCTTCGACCTCGCGATCCGCCCCGGCGCGGCGGCCGACGACTTCGACGGCTGGCCCGTCCCGGTGCCGCCCGCCGCCCGCGAACTGCTGGGCCGGCTGGGCGGCTTCACCGTGCCGCCGACGGAGTTCACGCTCACCGGCCACCCCCGGCAGGCGGGCGACCACGGCCTCCCGCACCCCCACTGGCTGGTGTCCGACGACGGCGGTGGCGGCGTCACCTGGGTCGACATCGAGTCCGACGGCAGCTGGGGCCAGGTCCTGATGCAGTACCGGGAGGGCGGCCTCCACGTCGAGGCCGAGTCGCTGGAGGCGTGGCTCGACCGGCTGATCGGCACGGCGGAGACACTCGTCGACGAGACCGGATTCGAAGACGGCGTCCAGCCCTTCGCGGACGACTTCTGGGACGCCCTGCACCCGGAGGGCCCCGCACTGCCGCTGCTCCCGGCAGCCGACCTGCGCTCCCCCGGACCGGATCCGGTGCTCGCCGCCCTCGTCGCCCGGCTCCCTGACGACGCCCTGGTCGCCGACCTCCGCACCGCCCGGCCCGGCAGCCGGGCCCGCTTCGACCGGGCACTCGGGCCCTACCGCCTGGAACGGGCCGCCGGCGGTCCCGTCTTCGCCGCCGTCCCCTGGGACTGGGAGCACAACCGCCCCCGCCGGCACGGCGCCTGAGAACGCACGGGGTGCCGGGCCCCGTCGGGACCGTCCGCACCCACCGGAAAGCCCGGGCCGGGGAGCGGCCCCGGCCCGGGCCCGGTGTCCTCGGTGTGCTGCGGTCAGTCGCGGGTGGCCGTCGAGATCCGTTCGAGGACGGCGCTCGCCTGCACCGGATTGGCGCGGAGCCAGGCGCCCAGGTGCTCCCGGACGGCCTCGGCGACGCAGGCACGGACGGGCCCGTTGCCCAGTCGGTCGCGGACGGCCCCCAGGAACTCGGGGTGATCGAGCTTCACCGACACGACCGCCGTCAGGCCCGCGCCGAGCTGTGCGGGGGTGAAGTCGGGGTCGGCCGGGGTGAGCAGCCGTCGCTCCCGGGCGTAGGCGGTGACCGCCGCCGCCAGGCCGTCGCGGAAGCCGAGCTCGTGCGTGCCGCCGCCGGCGGTCGGCCGGCTGTTGGCGTAGCTGGCGACCCGTTCCTCGCCGGAGTCGCACCAGCGGAGAGCCACCTCGATGGTCCCCTCCATCTCCGCGTACTCGCGCTCGAAGCCGATCACGTCCGCGTGGACCGGGCCGCTCCGCTCGGCGACGTGGTCGCCCGGTCCGCCCGGGGAGTGGAAGCGGACGGCCCGGGGCGCCGCAGGGTCGCGCTCATCGGTCAGGGTGATGTCCAATTCCCGGTTCAGGAAGGCCAGTTCCCTGAACTGCGCGGCCAGCGTGTCGAACGAGAACTCCAGTGTCTCGAAGATCTCGGGGTCGGGCCGGAAGGTGATCGCGGTCCCGCTGCCGTCCGCCGGTCCGGCGTGGGCGGGCGTCACGACGGCCACGCCTCGCTCGTACTCCAGCACCCACCGGGCGCCGTCGCGCCGCACCTCGGCCGTCAGACGGCCCGACAGCGCGTTGACCACGGCCAGTCCCACGTCGAAGTGGCCGCCGAGCAGCGAGCGCCGGTCGTAGGGCCGCACCCCGCAGGAGAGCACTTCCAGCCGGGTCTCCAGCGGAGGACCGTCGCGGTGGCCGGCGCACTCGACCGGGACGCCCGTGCCGTCATCGGCGACGCGGATGCCTCCGTCGGCGGTGAGGGTGATCTCGACACGGCTGGCGGTGCCGCCGAGATTCTCTTCCAGTGCCCGCACGGCGGCCTCCGCCACCAGGTGGTGAAGGCCGCGTTCACCGACCGATCCGACGTACATCCCGGGCCGCTTCCGAACGGCCTCCAGGCCCTCCAGAACCACGATCCTGCTGGCGTCGTACGCCGTGGATTCCTCGCTCATGATGCCCCCTCCGAGGGTGTCCGACAGAGCTCCCCCAGCCTAGGAGATTTCCGAGAAAACACCAGGTCAGAGCCAGTTTGGCGAGGCCGCCGACGGGCTTCTGAGGGGCCGTCGGGAGCGCCCGGCCGTGAGGTGTGCGCCGTGCCGCCGCGGTGTCGTCACGGCCCCCTGGGGACCGCTGGCGGCACTGTTCCGGGCGGATGCGCGGCCACGAGTTCCGAGAAATTCTCACGCCGGGTCTGCGTTCCCGGGCGGCCGGGACCGGGTTGCGGTCAGTCGCGGCGGGGCGCCACCTCGGCGCGGAGCAGGGCGGCGAGGGCCTGGGCGTAGCGGCCGGGGCGGCGGCGGGGCAGGGCGATGCCGAAGTGGCGGGCCGGGCGCGGGGGTTGGACGGGGACCACGCGGGTGCCGGGCTGGGCCGGTTCGAGTGCGACGTACGGCACCAGCGAGACCCCGACGCCTGCGGCGACGAGCGAGCGGGCGAAGAAGTAGTCGGTGGTGGAGCCCGCCAGCCGGAGTTCGAAGCCGGCCAGCTCCGCGTACCGGCGCAGGAACGCCTCGGTCTTCAGGCAGCCCAGCACCCAGCGCTCGTCGGCGAGTTCGGCCAGGTCCAGCGCCTCCCGGCCGGCCAGCGGGTGGTCGGCCGGGAGCACCACGGACAGCGGGTCGTCCATCAGCGGCGTCCAGTCCAGGCCGGAGCGGTCCCCGGGGAGGACGGGCAGCGGGCCGTCGAAGTGGTAGGCGAGCGCGAGGTCGGCGGCACCCTCCCGGACCATCGGCAGGCTGTCCTCGGGCTCCCGTTCCAGGATGCGCAGTTCGGCCTCGGGGTGGTCGGCGGCGAACCGGGCCAGTACGGCGGGCAGCAGGTGCCGGCCGCCGCTGGTGAAGGTGGCCAGGGTGAGCCGCGGCCGGTCCGCGCCGAGCCGGCCGATCTGCTCCCGGGCGTTGCGGAGTTCGGCGTCGATCGCGCCGGCCGCGTCCACCAGCAGGCGCCCGGCCTCGGTGAGCCGCACGCCGCGGGTCGAGCGCTCCACCACGGCCGTGCCGAGGCCGCGTTCGAGGGCCGCGATCTGCTGCGACACCGCGGACGGGGTGAGCAGCAGGGCGGCCGCCGCCCGGTTGAAGCTGCCGTGCTCGGCGACCGCCCGGAGCATGGTGAGCCGTCGGACGTCGAGCATGGTGCGCTCCCCCTGGTCACCAGTTCTACTGATGACGCGTTCAGCAAGTCGGCAGTTCTGCTGGCGACGGTACACCGGCAGAGTGATGGCCATGCGAAACGTCACAGGAAATCCGCCGCGCACCGTCTGCGTCATCGGCGGGAGCCGTTACTTCGGTCTCCACCTGGTCTCCCTGCTGCGGGAGTCCGGTGCCCGCGTCACCCTGGTCAACCGCGGCTCCACCCCGCCGCCGCCCGGCGTCGACCACGTCGTCGCGGACCGGTCCGACGAGGCCGGGCTGGCGGCCGCGCTCGGCGGCCGGACCTTCGACGCGGTGATCGACCAGGTGCTGTACACCCCCGCCGACGCGGCGGTGGCCCGCCGGGTGTTCGACGGCCGCACCGAGCGGTACGTGATGACCTCCACGATGGAGGTCTACGACCCGGCGACCTCGCCGCTGGTCCGCACCGCGCCGGGCGTGCCGGTGCCCGAGGAGACCGTCGACCCGGCCGCCTGGCCGGTGGACCTCACCCTGCCGTGGCACGATCCGGCGGCGCTCGCCCGGCACTTCGACGAGGCCACCCGCTACGCGGAGGGCAAGCGGCAGGCCGAGGCGGTGCTGGCCCGGGACGCGCCGTTCGCCTGGGCGAGCGTGCGCAGCGCGCACGTGCTGGGCGGCGGTGCACGGGACTTCACCGGTCGGCTGGCCCACTACACGGAGCTGATCGCGGCCGGGCGCCCGGTCGCCGTGCACGCCGAGCCGCAGCCGACCTCGTTCGTCCAGCACGAGGAGATCGCCACCGCGCTCCTGCGGGTGGCCGCCTCGCCGGCGGTCGGCCCGGTGAACGCCTGCTCGCCCGACCCGCTCGACGTGGTCGCGCTGTGCGAGCTGATCGCCGACCGCCTCGGCACCACCGCCCGCTACCGGGAGGCGGCGGGCACGGACGCCTCGCCGTTCTCCTTCGACCGCTGGTACCCGATGGACCAGCGGCGCGCCGCCGGGCTCGGGCTGCACTTCTCCCCGACGGCCGACTGGCTGCCCGCCGCCGTGGCCGAGGCCACGACCACCGCGACCGCCGGCACCCCCACCGCCGCCCCCATCGCCGCCACCGCCACCGCCACCGCCACGAACCGAAAGGCCTGACCATGCGACAGCGCACCATCGGCGACACCACGGTCGGCGCCATCGGGCTCGGCGCGATGCCGCTCTCGGTCGAGGGCCGGCCCGACGAGCACATGGCCCTGGTCACCCTGCACGCCGCGCTCGACGCGGGCGTCACCCTGCTCGACACCGCCGACTCCTACCACTGGCACGCCGACGAACTCGGCCACAACGAGGAGCTGGTGGCCCGCGCGCTGGCCGCCCGGCCCGCCGCCGAGCGCGCGGCCGTGCTGGTCGCCACCAAGGGCGGCCGCGGCCGGCCCGGTGACGGCTCCTGGACGGTCGACGGCCGGCCGGAGCACCTGCGGCGGGCCTGCGAGGGCTCGTTGCGGCGGCTCGGCGTCGAGGCGATCGGCCTCTACCAGCTCCACAAGCCCGATCCGGCGGTCCCGTGGGCGGAGTCGGTGGGGGCACTGCGCGAGCTCCTCGACGCCGGGAAGATCCGCGCGGCGGGCATCTCCAACGTGGACGAGGAGCAGATCCTGGCGGCCCGGGAGATCCTCGGCCCCGGCCTGGTCGCGGTGCAGAACCGTTTCTCGCCGGCCGTCCGCACCGCCGAACCGGAGCTGCGGCTCAGCGAGCGGCTGGGCCTGGCGTTCCTGCCGTGGAGCCCGCTGGGCGGCCTGTCGCGCAGCGTCCTGGACGACCCGGCGGACCGCACGGTCGGGCGCAGCGCCTTCCACCGGATCGCCGCCGTCCGCGGCGTTTCACCGCAACAGGTCGGCCTCGCCTGGCTGCTGGCCCTCTCCCCGGCCGTCGTCCCGATCCCCGGCGCCCGCCGCCCCGCCAGCATCCGGGACTCCGCCGCGGCTGCCGGCCTCGTCCTCGAACCGGCCGAACTCGCCGCGCTCGCCGAGCCGTTGAGCCCGGCGGGGGAGCCGGCGGGGTGAGGCCGACCCCGGCCCGACACCGATCCGGGCCGCACCGACCGGACACGCCCTCCATCCGGTCAGGTGCGCCCGGCCTCCCGGTGGCCGGTCAGCCGTAGATGGTGAAGACCGAGTCGGCCTGTCCGGCGTAGGCGTTGCTCAGGGCGAAGACGTGGCCGCCCGGACGGAAGATGCCGAAGGTCGTCCGGCCGCGGCCCAGCCAGTCGCCGACCACCGGCAGGTCGCCCTTCACACCGTAGGCGGCGGTGGAGACGCTGCCGTCGTCGTGGCGCAGGACGAACAGGTTCGGGTCACCCTCGTTGCGCCCCGGCCGGAACAGCCCGAACTGGGCGTGGTGAACCCCGTCCCAGTCACCCACGACCGGGAGGTCGCCCGGGTCACCGAAGCGCATCGTGGTCACACTGCCGTCGTCGTGCCGCACCGCCAGGGTGCCGGTGCTCGGACGGAAGATCGCCAGCTGGTCGTGCCCGTTGCGGTCCCACGCGCCGACCGCCGGCAGGTCACCCTGGTCACCGAACCCCACCGTGGAGACGGACCCGTCCTGGTGCCGCAGCGCGAACGTGCCGGTGCTCGGCCGGTAGACGCCCGACTGGCACTGGCAGGTGTTGTCCCACGCACCGACCACCGGAAGGTCACCCGGATCACCGAACGCCCAGGTCGAGGCGGCCTGGGAGTCCGACTTCTGGTACGACAGCGCCCAGTGGCCCCGGTCGAACAGGCCCGCGTGGCTCGTCGGACCGCCGAAGTAGCCCGCGAACGGCACACCCGGCTGCGGGCCGGGGACGTACTGGCGCACCGACGTGCTCGCCGTGCGACCGTGGTCGTCCACCACGGTCTCCGTGATGGTGTACGTCCCGGTGACGCCGTACTCGTGGGTCAGACCGTTCGGCGGGGTCGGCCCCTCGCTCACCACCGCGGGCGTCCCGTCACCGAAGTCGAAGGAGTAGCGGGCGACCGGCCACGGGCTGGAGCTCCGGTCCGACACCGTGACCTGGGCGAGGCGCCTGTCACCCTGGCCGACTCCGATGCGCGCTGCGAGTTCGGCGAGCGGGGCCAGCGTCACGGTGCTGGTCGAGGTGCGGACCAGACCGGTCTCGCTGGTCGCCGTGAGCGTCAGCCGGTACGTGCCACCCGCCGGGTAGTCGTGGTCGAAGCTCGGGAACCCGGCCGCCACCGGAACGGGCGCACTGCCGTCGCCGAAGTCCAGTGTCGCGCCGGCCGGTGCCCAGCCACCCTGGTAGTGGACGTTGATCCGTGCGTTCAGCGGGTGCCCGCTCGTGGAGTACGGCAGGGACTCCAGGTAGACGCTCATGGTGTCGTTCAACTCCACGGCACCGCGGTCGTGGTAGCCGTTGCCGGTGCCGGTGTTGGCGATCCGCGGGTGGTCCGCGCGCGGCTTGCCGTAGACGTCGGTGTCCAGCACGCCCGGGGCGGTCGCGTCGGCCGCGTCCGTCAGGCCCTCGACGGCGACCGGGGTGTAGCTCGACGCGAACGGGGAGAACTGCGGGTCGGCGCTGTTGTCGTGCGCGCCCTGCCCGGTGGCCCGGAACTCCGCCGGCGTCCGGTAGGACGCGCCGCCCCACGAGTAGGCGGCCGCGTTCGGCAGGACGGTGTTGTAGTCCGCCTTGGTGCCCTGGGTGGAGTCCGCCGACACCGACAGCGGGGCCGCGCTGACGGCCGCGCCGCCGCACCAGCCGGTGGGACGCTTGGCCAGCAGGTTGTTCTCGACCACCGCACCCGAGGAGTTGCCGGCGAGCTCGACGTCGCTGAGGCAGTTCCGGGCGAAGGTGTTGCTCACCACGACGGTCCCCGGGGCGTCGGTGACCACGATGCCCCGGCCGCCGCCGTCGGTGATCTGGTTCGTCGTCAGGACGGTTCCGGACGCCCCGGCCTCCACCGAGACGCCGGCGGTGCCGGCCGGCGTGATCCGGTTGCGGCTCACCGTGACGCCCGTGCTCCTGCCGGTGATCCGGACGCTGGGGACGGGCCCGGGGAAGGCCGAGACGCTGGCCGGCGGGTTGCCGCCCTGCACGTCGTTGTGGTCCAGGACGATCCGCTCGGAGTCCTGGACGAGCACGCCCTCCTGCAGGGCCCCGATGTTGAAGCCCGTCACGGTGACGTCGTGCACGCCCGCGAGGAGGAAGGCGTGCGGGGCGGGGTTCGGACCCTCGCTCGCATCGCGCGTACCGACGCTCGTGGTCGGGATCAGGTAGGGGAAGTCCGCCTTGAAGACGATCGGCTTGCCCGGCAGGCCCGAGCGCTTGACGGTGACCTGCCCCGTGAACGTGCGGGCCGACGCGACCTGGACGGTCTGTCCCGGCTCGGCCACGTCCGCGGCGGCCTGGATGGTGCAGTACGGCTGCTCCTTGGTGCCGGTGCCGGCGTCCGAGCAGTTCGCCGACCGGTCGTTGTCGACGTAGAGCACGGCGCTCCCGGCGTGGGCGGCCGTCGGCAGGACGATCCCGCCGACGGCCGAACCGGCGACCGCTACGGCCAGGCCGACATGGCGACGAACAGACACAGTGAGCCCCCCTGAAGTGAAGTATCGTTCCGCACCGGACCGGGATGAACGGTGATCAGCGCACCCCGTTGGCGCGGCGATCAGTATTCACGATTCCTCCGCGCGCCCACCACCAGCCCCCCACCCCGTGGTCAGGCACCGTCAGTTGTGCTCCTCGGCCCGGACGATCGCGTCGATCCGGTGCTGGAGTGCGTCGGCCTCGGCGCGGGTCTTCCGGGCCGCCTCGTGCTCGCCGAGCCGGTCCAGGGTGGCGGCCTTGGTCCGCAGTTCGGCGACCTCCTGCCGCATCTTCGGCAGGTCGTAGGTCACGGAGCCGCGGGCGGACGGGCGCGGGGCGGTGGACTGGGCCGACTGGTCGGACGGGGCGCCGGACTGGCCGGACTGGTCCGTCGGCTTGACGGCGCAGATCGCACTGACCCCGCCCGGGCCGAACAGCGAGCCGCCGATCAGCGTGTTCAGCACGCCCCGGCAGGCCGCGGCCTCCTCCGGGGTCTTCGGCCCGTTGTCGGCCACGGCCGGCTGGGCGAGCAGGAGCGGCGCGGCGAGCGCCAGGACGGAACAGGCCAGGCGGGCGGCGGACTTCAGCGACGTGGACGTGCGCGGGGACATGACGGACCCTCCGTGGGGGAACGGCGACGGACGAGCCATCCCTATCCGAAGAGCCGGCCCCGTCGGCGGACGCTCCGCCGTCCGTGGGCGTGTCAGCGGCCCGGCGGAGCCCGCCCGGTGGGCGGTCAGTCCTCGTCGTCGGGGTAGCCCCAGGTGACGACGGCCTTCGCGTCCGGCGCGATGCCGCCGACGGCCCGGGCCACGGCCTCCTCGAACTTCGGCCCCCAGAGGTAGAAGCGCGTGATGATGAGCGGATAACCGGCCTCGCCGGTGACGTAGTACTCGCCGCCGTCCTCGACGCAGCGGATGCCCACCTCCCGCTCGATGCCCTCGTCACGGAGCAGCTCGACCAGGGCCTGCAGGACCTCCTCGGCCTGCGACCGTCCGCTGAGGTTGCTGACACTGAGATGAAGATCGATGTTCACTGACATGACGCGCATGCTAGCCGCGCCCACCGACAATCCGACGACGTCCCCGGCGTCGGCCACGAACCGCCCCGATACCTCCCCGGCTCCGCCTCAACAGTCCCCCGGCTCCGCCTCAACAGCTCCCCGGCTCCGCCTCAGTACCCGCCGAAGCCGAAGCCCAGGCCGTAGCCGTGCCCTCCGGTGAACCCGCCGGTGCCGGAGCCACCCGTGCCGCCGATGCCGCGGGAGCCCGGATCGGTCGGCCGCGGGTTCGGCAGCACCGGCCGGGGGCCGAACGGGCCGTCCGCCCAGCCGTACCAGGTCATCTCGCGCCACCACTGGCCGAAGGTGACCTCGACCTGCCCCGCACGGCACTCCTCCTCGACGACGGCCCTCGCCCCTTCGTCCCACCGGAATTGCGCCGTCGCGCCCCTTTCCCGCGCCACGGCGAACAGTGCCTCCTCCAATTCCCGTGCGGTCAGCGGCTCCTGAGGCTCGGCGGCGGAGAACTCGGCCGGTTCGGGGCCGGCGCGGCCCACCCGGACCACCGCGGTCTCCTCCCCCTCCACCACGTACCGCCACACCCGCCGCGCGGCCACCTCCTCCAGCACGGCGCGGCGGCGCCGGGCCTCCCGTTCCAGGGCCAGCCGGGCCTGCCGCCGGACCTCGCGCTGCTCGGCCACCCGCCGGTCCAGCTCCTCCCGCACCGGCCGGTACGCCTCGGCCGCGCGCTCCGCCTCCGCCACGAAGGCCCGTTGGGCGCGCTCGGACCGCTCGACGGCCCGCCGCTTCCAGCCGGGCCACCAGCGCGGGGCACCGAGGACGCGCCAGAACCCCGAACCGTCCACGAGGTCGACCTTCACACCCGCGGCGCTGCCGCCGTGCGCCCGGTACAGCTCCTCCAACGCCCGTGACAGCGTGGTGAGGTACGCCCGCGCCGCCTCCTCCCACCGCCCCCGCTCCGCCTCCGAGCACGGCACCGCCTCGCCCCAGGACGGACTGATCCGGTAGACCTGGGCCACCTCCGGCACGCGCACCGAGGCGACCGGCTCGAACCGGCCCCCGCAGCGCCGCCGCGCGTCGAGCCGCACACCGTCCAGCCGGACCTTGACCTCGGTGACCGCCATCGCGCCGCCCTCCGCCCCGCGCCGATGACTCACCATAACCACGCGGACACCCTCCGCGTCAGGCCCTCGTCGAAGGTTTGTCCGACCCTGCCGGTAGGGTCACGGCAGAACGCGCGACACCACGATCCGGGGGACGACATGAACGGCATGACCGACTTCGACGCCGACGGGACGGTCCGGCTGCTGCGGGAACTCGCCGAGGAGTCCTCCGGGTTGATCACCCTCGACCCGGGCATCGACGACGGCCGGATGGACGGCTGGCCGGTCCCGGTGCCCGAGGACGTCCGGGTGCTGCTCCGGGCGGTCGGGGGCGTGCGGGTCATGGTCTCGCGCTCCGTCCAGAACGGCCACACCTCCTACGAGCACCTCGACTTCGCGCATCCCTACAACGAGGGCCGGTACGCCGGTTGCGACACGAGCTGGTACCTGGACCACGCCGGCGGCACCGGGAGCCACTGGTTCCTCTACACCGACCACGGCGACGGCCACACCTACGTGGACGTGGACCGGGCCACCGGGGCGTGGGGGCCGGTCTTCCAGTTCTGGGACGCCACCGACACCGTCCGCGCGGCGCCGTCCCTGCCGGCCTGGCTCGACCGGTTCGCGGACTGCGCCCGCCGCGCCCTCGCCGGCACGGCGACCACGCACCCGCACACCGCCGCGGACACCGTCACCGCCGCCACGGAGACCGCCACGGGCCCGGCCGGCCCCGACGCCGCCACCGTCAACGCCTTCGGCAGGAGGTTCGGCGACCACTGGTGGGACCTGGACCGGAACGCCACCGCCGTGGCCCCGGTCACCGCAGCCGAGGCCCGGGCCGCCGCCGACCCGGTCCTGCGGGAGGCGGCCGCCGGCCTGCCCGACGACGCCCTGCTCGCCGACCTCCGCGCGGTCACCGGCCCGGCCCGGGTCGACTTCCCGCTCCCCTACCCCTGCCGCTACGCCCGGCACTCCGGCGGCGCCGTCCTCAGCGCGACCCCCTGGGACGGCGACTGAGCACCCGGCAGCCGGGCGCGCGGAAGCGGCCTCACGCCTCCGCGCAGGACGCTCCGGGCGAGGCGAGCACCTTCGCCGCGCACGCGTGACCCTGGGCGGCGGCCGCGCGCAGGTCGCCGTCGGCCAGGTGGGCGGCGAGGAAGCCCGCGGCGAAGGCGTCACCGGCGCCGGTGAGGTCGCGGACCTCGCGGACCGGCGGTACGGCCACGGCGAAGGGGGCCACGCCGGGGGCGTCGACCACCGTCGGTTCCGCGCCGGACTTGGTGACGACCGTGGTGCCCGCCAGCCGGGCGCGTTCGGGACCGGGCCGGCCGTCCGCCCACAGGCCGAGGAACGCCGACTCCTCCCGGTTGGCGAACAGCAGGGTGGGCGCCAGCTCGGCGGCGAGGGCGAGGAACCGCTCCCGGCCGAACGCGGCGAGCATGCCGGTCGAGGAGGCGTCGAGCGAGGTGGTGCCGCCGGCCCGGCTGACCCGCCGCAGGGCGTCGACCGCGGCGGTGCCGACCGGCTCCCCGTCGAAGGAGTAGGCGGGCACGTGCAGGTGGGTCAGCCCGTCCAGCCAGGCGTCCGGGACGGTGTCGAGCAGCGTGGCCGCGCCCCGGTCGGGGAGCATCGTCCGCTCCCCGCTGCGGTCGATCAGCACGACGATGCTGCCGGTCCGCCCCGCCCGGGTGGCCCGGACGTCGACGCCGTGGCCGGCCAGTTCGGCGACCAGGCCGTCCCCGGCCGGGTCGTCGCCGACGCAACCGAGGAACCGCACGGGGCACCGGCCGGCCGCGAAGGCCGCGACGTTGGCCGCGCTGCCGCCGCGCCGCCGGAAGACCCGCGCGCTGGTGTCGGTGCCGTGCCGGAGCGGGCCGTCGACCCAGACGACGACGTCTTCGACGAGATCGCCGAGTACTCCGAGCATGCCCCTACGCCTCGTTCCGCAGAGCGGCCAGCGCGGTGGCGATCTGCCCGCCGAGCCGGACGTTGCCCCGGTAGACCTCCACGTTGACGTCCAGGCTGCGGCCGCCGGTGTCGCGCTGGATGAAGTCGAGCAGGAACGGCGTCGACGCGTTGCCCGTGACGCCCTGGCGCTCCGCCTCGGCCCAGGCCCGGGCCAGCAGCTCGTCCAGCTCCTCGGGCGGCAGCTGCTTGGCGGGGTCGACCGGGTTGGCGATCAGCACGGCCTGGCTCAGCTCCAGGCCGTCGCGCGCGGCGATCACCCGGGCGGCCTCCTCGGGCGTGTCGACCCGGTAGGTGATCCGGTGGCCGGAGTCGGTGACGTAGAAGCCGGGGTACCGGGTGGTGCGGTAGCCGATGACCGGGATGTTGAGCGTCTCGAACCGCTCCAGGGTGGCCCGGATGTCGAGGATCGACTTCACGCCCGCGCTGATGACGGTGACCGGCGTGGCGGCGAGCGTGGTGAGGTCGGCCGACTCGTCGAAGGTCTCGGACGCCCCGAAGTGCACGCCGCCGAGGCCGCCGGTGGAGAAGACCCGGATGCCCGCGCGGTGGGCGAGGAAGGCGGTGGCGGCGACGGTCGTCCCGCCGTGCCGGCCGAGCGCGGCGACCACGGGCAGGTCGCGCAGGCTCGCCTTGTCGAGGTCGTCGGCCTCGGAGAGCTCCTTGATCTGGTCCGTGCCGAGCCCCACCGTCGGCACCCCGGCGTAGACGCCGATCGTCGCCGGGACGACCCCGGCGGCCCGCAGCGCCTCCTCGGCCTCCAGCGCGACCTCCAGGTTGCGCGGCCGGGGCAGCCCGTGCGTGAAGATGGTCGATTCCAGCGCGACGACGGGGGCTCCGGCGGCGACGGCCCGGGCGACTTCGTCGGAGATGCGGATGGGGAGTCCGGTCATGGCAGGTGCTCTCTCTGCGATACCACCACGGTGTGGCAACCGCGGCTCAGCCTAGGGATGGTTCGCATCGGGATCCAGAATGAGTCCTGGGCCTTCCCATAGGCTTCCGGCTATGGGTTTCACGCTGCGTCAGCTCGAGGTCTTCCTCACCGTGGCCGACACGCTGCACTTCGGCCGCGCCGCCGAACGCCTGCACATCTCCCAGCCGACGGTCAGCCAGGAGGTGGCCCGGCTGGAGCGGACGGCGGGCGTCGAGCTCTTCGACCGCAGCCGGCGGGCGGTCCGGCTGACCCCGGCCGGCGAGGTGATGGCCGCCGAGGCCGCCGGGCTGCTCGGGCAGGCCCGGTCGCTGCTGGCCCGGGTGCGGCTGCACGAGGAGTCCCGGATGGGGACGGCCCGGATCGTCGCCTCCCCCAGCGTGATGAACCGTCTGCTGCCGGCCGTGGTCAGCCGGGCCGAGCGCGAGCTGCCCGCGCTGGAGACCGCGGAACTGGCCGCCGACACCGGCCGGGTGTCGGCGACGCTGGCGGCCGAGCTCGCCGACATCGGCCTCGGCCGCTTCCTGGAGGACGTACCCGGCTACCAGCGGGAGCGGCTGGCCGACGAGCCGGTCCGGGTGGCGCTCAGCCGCCGCCACGCGCTGGCCGGCCGGGGTGCCGCGATCCACCTGGACGAGCTGCGCGACCTGCCGCTGCTGCTCTGGTCGCGGGAGCAGCACCCGCGCTACTACGACCACGTGCTCCGGCTCTGCTCGGAGCGCGGCGTGGAGCCGCCGGTCCTGGTGAGCCCGCCCCGGATCGTCGGCTCCCGGCTCTACCTGCTCGCCCAGAACCGCGCCTTCTCGCTCGTCCCCGCCTCGCTGGCCGGGCACCTGACCGAGGACGTGGTCACCCTCCGGCTCGCGGACCGGGCCACCCTGCCGCTGGAGATGCAGTGGCGGCTGGACGACGGGCGGCCCCGGCTGGCGGCGCTGCGCGAGCTGATCCGGCAGGAGGCGGCCGCCCTCGGGGCCGGCTGAGGGGCCGACCCCCGGGGGCGCGGTCCGAGGCCGCGGTCCGGGGGCGGGCCGGGGGCGCGGTCCGGGGCCGCCGTCCGGGGGCGCGGTCCCGCCGGGCGCAGCGGCGTGACGCTGGGCGCCGTCAGAACCGCAGCGTCCAGCTCCTGATCGCCCCGGGCCAGTAGCCGTGGAGGTCGGTCACCCGCAGCCGCCAGACGCCGCTGGCGGTGTGCGCCGAGGCGTCGGCCCCGAAGGTCGTCACGATGTTCCGGCCGCCGTCCCAGATCTTCTCGTCGCGCAGCACGAACACCGCGCCGTCGGGCGCGACCAGCTCGACCTTCAGGTCGCCGCGCCAGCCGTGCTCGATGTCCACCGGGATCTCCAGGTCCCTCGGCGCCATGCCGGTCACCCCGGTGACGGTGAGCGGGGATTCGACGGTGACCTTGCCCTCGAACTCCACCCGGGCGGGGTTGGTGAACACCGGGCCCCGCGGCCGGTTCGGCACCGGGCCGGTGTAGAGCAGCCGGTCGGGCGAGCCCGCCCCGGGATCGGTCACCGCACCGGTGGTGGCCGCGGCGGTCAGCGCGGACGTCACCTGCGCGGGCGTGGCGGCCGGGTGGTCCGCGAGGTGGAGCGCGGCCGCGCCCGCCGCGTGCGGGGCCGCCATCGAGGTGCCCGACATCTGGATGCCGAAGCCGCCGTAGTCGCTCCAGTTCTCCGTCGACACGATGTCCACGCCGGGCGCGAAGAGGTCGACCAGCGGCCCGTAGTTGGAGAAGGACGCCCGCTGGTCGGCGTCGTCGGTGGCCCCGACGGTGATCGCGCCGGGCACCCGCGCCGGCGAGTGCCCCGAGGCGTCGACGCCGTCGTTCCCGGCCGCGACGGTGTAGGTGAGGCCGGTGGCGATCGAGTTGGCCACCGCCGCGTCCAGCACCGGGTCCACCTCGCTGCTGCCGAGGCTCATGTTGACCACGGCGGGCTTGGCGGCGTGCTTGGTGACCCAGTCGATGCCGGCCACGACCTGCTCCGTAGTGCCCTCGCCGTCGTCGTTCAGGACCCTGACCGCGACGATCTCCGCCGATCGCGCCACCCCGAACACGCTGCTGGCCACCGTCCCCGCGACGTGCGTGCCGTGCCCGTGGCCGTCCTCGGCCACGTCGTCCCCGTCGATGGCGTCGTAGCCGTACGAGGCCCGCCCCGCGAACTCCTCGTTGGTGATCCGCACCCCGGTGTCGACGATGTACGCCGTGACGCCGCGCCCCGCCGAGTCCGGGTAGGCGAACGTGTCGTCGTACGGCATCCGGCGCTGGTCGATCCGGTCCAGCCCCCAGGACTGCGGCGCGGCCTGCGTGCCGTCCACCCGCACCCGGCGGTTCCGCGACACCAGCGCCACCGCCGGGTCGGCCGCCAGCCGGCGCGCGTCCCGGGGCGAGAGCTCGACGGAGAACCCCCGCAGCGCCGCGTCGTACGTGCGCCGCACCGTGCCGCCGTAGGCACGGGCGAGGCCCGCGGCACTGCTCGCCACCGACCGACCGCCGAGGCCGTCGACGGCCTGCGGCTTCAGCACGACGAGGTAGCCACCCGATACCGCGTTCGGGGACCGCGCCCCCTCCACCACCCCCTCCGCCGGCGCCGCGGACGCCGGAAACGCCCCGCCGGCCCCGACGCACAGGGCGGCGCTCACGCCGAGCACGGCGCAGACGCGACGAAGCCGCCTTCCCTGACTCATGGTCGATCCCCCCCTTGACGGAACCCGGATCAAAGCCTGACTGATGATCAACTCATCAGCAATCGTCGGCAGTTGACCGCTTCCTGCCGCCCGCAGGGGAGGAGTTCACCGCGCCGGGGCGACGCAGGGGTATGGAGGCGCGGGGAGCGTGCGCCGGGGCGCGTGCCGGGGCGTGCGCTGGGAAAACCTGGGGGTGGGCCGCAACCGGGCCGGTGAACGGAGCGTTGCACTCCCGTGAACCGCTTCGCCCGCTCCTCTGCGACCACCTGTCGGCCGGCCGCCCGTGCCGGTTCCGCACTCGTCGACGGCCTCCGGGCCCTCGGTCACGCCGTCGTCCGCCTCGACGCCCGCGCCGAGGCCGCGCTGCGCGCCCGGGTGCGGCCGCTCACCGCCCGCCTGAGCGCGCTGCTGCAACGCCTGGCCGCCGCCAACTGCGGCGACGCGATGGCCCGTCACCTCCCCCACCCGGCCCTGGAACGGGGCCGGGGGGACGGACTGTTCGACGACGACCGCCGGAGGCCCCGGAACACCGCCTGACCCCGGGCGGCGCCCGGCCCGGCGCGCACGGCGGCCCGGGATGCACGCGGTGTGCACCCCGGGCCGCCGTCGCGGCGCGCCTTCGCGCCGGGCTCCGGCGTCAGGCGCGGCAGGTGCCGGTCGCCCAGTCGACGGACGCGGTGGCCCGGGAGTACTGCCACTCGGGCGACAGCAGGTCGCGGTCCAGCTGACCCGCGGCCGTGCGGTCCTCCACCACGTAGCCGAAGTCCTGCAGCCAGGCCGGGTACAGGTTCTTCGAGCCGATGTAGAAGGCCGAGCCGTCGACCGCGACCAGCTTGTGGTGCAGCGCGTACGGGTGGCCGTCCGCCCAGGTGGCGGTCGGGGCGGCGCGGAAGGTGGCGAGCTGCAGGTTGCCGCAGAGCGCCGCGCCGGCCTTGGCCGGGTCGCCGGTGAGGGCGGTCAGCCGGGCCTTGAGGACGTCGCTGATCTCGCTCAGGGACTTGATCTGCGAGTAGCCGCCGCTGCCGATCGCGCCGCGGTTGGCCGGGTCGCTGACCACGATGCGGACCTTCACGCCGGCGGCCAGCTTGGCGGCCAGCGTCTCGTACAGCCGGCTGTCGTAGCGGGGCAGCGGCGGGCAGGTGCCGTTCATGTCCTGCTGGGAGATCTCGATGTGGCTGGTGGCGCCGGCGACCAGTGCGCGCAGCGCGTTCTCCTCGGGGTTGACCGTCTCGTAGTCGCGGTCCGCGTTGGTGTTGTCGTGCAGGGTCAGCGGGCTGCACTTGGCGTCGGCGGCGCCGGTGACCGGGCCGGGACGGTAGGCGGAGGCGGGGTCGTCGGCCTTGATGCCGACGCCCAGGCCGCCGACGGCGAGGACCGGGACGTTGCCGGTGGCGGGCGCGGCCGGGTTGAGCTCGCGCTCCATCGAGGGGCGGCAGGCGGCACCGTTCGAGGAGGCGAACCAGGCGTTGTCGAACAGCCCGGTCCGGCCGCAGGTCCACTCCCAGAGGGTGTCCAGGTAGCGGGCGGCCGAGCCGGCGGCGGGGCCGGTCAGCGCGAGGTCGACGTCCGAGACGGGGTGGGCGGTGTCGAGGTAGTCGTCCTTCCACCCGTTGATGCCGCCGGCGATCACGCTGCGGCCGTCGACCACCAGCAGCTTGGAGTGGTTCCAGGAGAAGGCGGTGCGGGAGGTGGTCATCGAGGCGACGTTGAGCGTCACCGAGCCGGCCGCCGGGCCGAGCTTGGCGACCAGCTCGTCGCGGTAGCGGGAGGGCAGGACGTTGACGTTGTAGAGCGGCGCGGCGCCGACCAGGATCCGCACCTGGAGCCGGTGGCCGGCCGCGACCGAGGCCTTGAGCCCCTCGACCAGGGCGTCCTCGAAGCCGCCGTTGGGGAACGGCGCGAGGGTGGAGACGTCGACCGTCCGGGTCGCGGAGGCGACGTCGGCGCGCATCCGGTCCAGCAGCGCGCGGGTGCCCGGGCGGTCGGCGCAGGCGGCGTCGCCCCAGCAGCCGGGGGTCTGGAGCAGCCAGCCGGCCGGGTTGTCGGCGGAGGCGTTCAGGCTGTTGCCCTCGGTGCGCTGCCAGACCGTGCCCTCCAGGCCGGGGGCCACCTCGCGCAGGGCTCGCTCGACGGCGTCGAGGTGGGGGGTGCCGCTCTCGCCGCCGGGAGCGGTGGCGCCGGTCGCGGTGTCCGCGTGGGCGGGCAGCGGCGAGGCGACGGCGAGCAGGGTGGAGGCTGCGGCGGCGGCCAGGGCCGACCGCAGCACGCGGCCGGACCGGCGGGACCAAGGGAGGTGCACGTGTGGTTCCTTCAGGACGTGACGGGTGGTTCACCCGTGGGACGAGCTGAGATTACCGAAAAGTAACTTGTTGTCTAAACTGGGCATGACAATCAGTCACCGGGCCGGATTCGCACCGGTCGTTCGACCCCCGCCGGTCGGCCCCCGTCGTCCGGCCCCCGCCGACCGGCGGTGGGTCGAGGGCCGTGACGGATCGTGACGATCGTGACGGACGACCAGTGACGGACGACCAGTGACGGACGATCACGACCGGCTGACAGCACGGGCGATGCTTTACCGCGTTGAGGACGCCGACGCACCGACAGTCCTGAGGATGCTCACGGCACGGAGGACGCTGACGGTACTGACGCTCCTGGCGGCACTGAGGGCACTGACGATCCTGACGGCGCGCCAGGCCGGCCCCGCGGGCCGCGGCGCCGTACCGTCGGCGCATGCTCCTCGGCCTGCTCTCGGCCCTCCTGGCCGCGCTGCTCACCGGTTCCGCCACCGTCCTGCAGGCGGTCGGCGCCCGCCGGGCCGCCGCCGGCCCGCAGGCGGGCGAGGCCGCCGCGCTGGCCGGCGCGTTCCGGCAGTGGCCGTTCCTGCTGGGCGTCGGGATGGACATGCTCGGCTTCGCCGCCGAGCTGCTCGCCCTGGAACGGCTGCCGCTCTACGTGGTGGAGGCCGCGCTCGCCTCGGCGCTCGCGGTGACCGCCGTCGGGGCGGCCCGCGTGCTGCGGGTGCGGCTGCGGCGCAGCGAGTGGGCGGGGGTGGCCGCGGTGTGCGCCGGGCTGCTGGTGCTCGCGCTCACCGCCGGGCGGGACGGCGACGGCACCGGCGACCCGGCGTTCCGGCTGGGCGTCCTGGTGGCCGCGATCGTCCTCACGGTGGCGGGCTGGGCGGTGGTGCACCTCGCCACGGCCCGCCGCGCCCCGCTGCTCGGACTGGTGGCGGGCCTCCAGTTCGGGGTGGTCGGCGTCTCGGTGCGGGTACTGCCGGACCCGCGGCTGCCGGACCTCTTCGGCGAGCCCTCGGCGTACGCGATCGCGGTGGCCGGACTGGGCGGCTTCGCGGCGCTGACCTGGGCGATGCAGAGCGGCTCGGTCACGGCCGCGACGGCGGCGATGGTGCTGGGCGAGACGCTGGGACCGGCCGTGGTCGGGGTGCTCGTCCTCGGCGACCACACCCGGCACGACGCGACGCCGCTCGCCGTCGCGGGCTTCGCGGCCGCGGTGATCGGCGCGCTGACGCTGGCGCGCTTCGGTGACGCCGAACAGCCCGCCCCCGCGCACTGAGGCCGGCCCGGGCCGGCCGGCCGCACGTGCCGGGCGGGCCCCGGGGCCCGGGCAGGCCGCGGGGAGCGTGATGCCCCCAGGGCCCGGACACGCAGCGCCCCCGGACACGCAGCGCCCCCGGACGCCCAGCACCGCCGGACGCCCAGCACCGCCCGGCCGGCCGCGCGGGGTCGCCGGGCCGCCGAGACCGCCCGCGCGGCGGGCCGCCGGGGGCGGCGGGCCC
>NZ_JBHXTG010000112.1:0-21168 GCF_042677465.1 Kitasatospora sp. NPDC127111 | reverse complement strand
GCCTCCTGTGCCGTTCCGCGCCGTCCCCGCCCCCCGGGGGGAGCGGCGCGGAACACCCCCGCATCCGGCCCGGCGGCGGGCGGCTCGTCCTGCAGCCGGTAGGCCCGCGAGCGGGCTGCTCAGGCTCGCCGGCCCCGGTCGCCGCCCGGTCGCGGAACCCCCGGAACTTCGACCGCCCCCCGCATGCCCGCACCCCGGCGCGGCCCGGGCCGTGCCGGGACGAAGGGAGGAACGCGCGGTGACACTTCGTTGGGAGGCGTTCCTGGACCAGGTCCAGGAACGCGGAGAATACGACACACCCGAGGACGCCGAGCGCGCGGCCCGCGTCGTGCTGGCCCTGCTCGGCGCCCACCTGGTCGGCGACGTGCGCGCGAAGCTCGCGGCCCGCCTGCCCGAGACCTTCGCCCTGGTCCTGCTCAACCCCCTGCAGGCCGCCGAACCGCTCAGTCCCGAACGGTTCGCGCGCGCCACCGCCGCCTGGATCGAGGGCGCCACCGAGAAGACCGCCGTGTGGGACATCGGCGCCGTCCTGTCCACGGTGGCCGACGCCGCCGGCGACGACCTCATGGAGGGTGTCCTGTTCCAGCTGCCGCCCGGCTACGACGTGTTGTTCGGCCGGCCTCACCCCGGCCACCGCCCCTGACCCGCTTTCGCGCCGCCGCCCACCCGGCGGCGGCCCGTCCCGGAAGGCCCCCGCCCATGACCCGGCACCGCCGCCTGATCCAGCAGGTCCGCACCCTCGGCCGCTACCCCAGCGACGAGGAGGCCGAGCGCGTCCTCGACACCGTCCTGACCGTCCTCGGCTCCCAGTTGACCGGCGAGGAGCGCTGCGAGCTGGCCGCCGTCCTCCCCGAGCAGGCCCGCGCCGTCTTCGCGGCACAGATCCCCCTGCCCGAACCCGTCGGCGCGCCCGCCTTCGTCGAAGCCGTCGCCCGAGCCCTGAACACCAGCCTCACCAGCGCCCGCTGGGACGCCTCCTCCGTCCTGGCCGCCCTCGCCGACCTCGCCGGCGATCCGCTCACCGACCGCCTCCTCGCCCGTCTGCCCCGCGGCTACGCGCTCCTGTTCGGCTGCGCCGACCTCACCGCGGCCGCCGCCTGAGACCCGCTCGGGCGCGTGGGCGCCAGCCCGCGCTACGCGGATGCGCTTGACCGGGGCCGCGATCCTGTCGATCTCCCGGCGCGAGTACCTGCGCTGGCCGCCCGCCGAACGACCCGGCACGACCGCGCCCAGCTCGTCCAGCCGCCGCGGGAAGGCCACCTGGACGTGCGGCATCGCCGCGACCTGCCCCACCGCGTGGAGCGCCGCGTCCGGATCGTCGATCGGCAGCACCACGACCTCGCCTCGCCGCCCCCTGAAACCTCAACTCCACGCTGCAGATTTCCTCCATCCCCAGCCACGCGTGGGGGCCGTGCCCCACCCGCCCGCCGCCGGCGCCAACCTTGACAGGAGGCGACTCAAGTTTTATGTGTCGATAGAGGGAAGTTCTCTGAGTGCGATGAAGGAGGCCGGAGATGACCCGCGCAGTCGGTATCGATCTCGGAACGACGAACTCGGTGGTCTGCGTCCTGGAGGGCGGCGAGCCCGCCGTCGTCACGAACACCGAGGGCGCCCGCACCACCCCGTCGGTGGTGGCCTTCGGCAAGGGCGGCGAGGTGCTCGTCGGCGTGATCGCCAAGCGCCAGGCCGTCACCAACGTGGACCGCACCGCCCGGTCGGTGAAGCGCCACATGGGCGAGAGCGGCTGGCGCTTCCCCGAGCACGGTGACGTGGACGGCAAGCGGTACACCGCGCAGGAGATCTCCGCGCGGGTGCTGCAGAAACTGAAGCGCGACGCGGAGGCGTACCTGGGCGAGGAGGTCACCGACGCGGTGATCACCGTGCCGGCGTACTTCAACGACTCCCAGCGCACCGCGACCAAGGAGGCCGGCGAGATCGCGGGCCTGAAGGTGGCGCGGATCATCAACGAGCCGACCTCCGCCGCCCTCGCCTACGGGCTGGACAAGGAGAGCGACCAGACGGTGCTGGTCTTCGACCTCGGCGGCGGCACCTTCGACGTGTCGCTGCTGGAGATCGGCGAGGGCGTGGTGGAGGTGAAGGCCACCTCGGGCGACACCCACCTGGGCGGTGACGACTGGGACCAGCGGATCGTCGACCACCTGGTCAAGGAGTTCAAGAACGGCTACGGGATCGACCTGTCGAAGGACAAGATGGCCGCGCAGCGCCTGCGCGAGGCCGCGGAGAAGGCCAAGATCGAGCTGTCCGCCGCGACCGAGACGACGATCAACCTGCCCTACGTCACGGCTTCCGCCGAGGGTGCCCTCCACCTGGACGAGAAGCTCACCCGCGCCCAGTTCCAGCAGCTCACCGCCGATCTGCTGGAACGCTGCGAGGGCCCGTTCCACCAGGCCGTCAAGGACGCGAAGATCGAGGTCTCCGACATCGACCACGTCATCCTCGTCGGCGGATCCACCCGGATGCCGGCCGTCACCGACCTGGTGAAGAAGCTCACCGGCAAGGAGCCGCACAAGGGCGTCAACCCGGACGAGGTCGTCGCCGTCGGCGCCGCGCTGCAGGCGGGTGTGCTCAAGGGTGAGGTCAAGGACGTCCTGCTGCTCGACGTCACGCCGCTCTCGCTCGGCATCGAGACCAAGGGCGGCATCATGACCAAGCTCATCGAGCGCAACACCACCATTCCCACCCGTCGCTCGGAGGTCTTCACCACCGCCGAGGACAACCAGCCCTCGGTGACCGTGCAGGTCTACCAGGGCGAGCGCGAGATCGCCGCGTACAACAAGAAGCTCGGCATGTTCGAACTCACCGGCATCGCCCAGGCCCCGCGCGGCCTGCCGCAGATCGAGGTCACCTTCGACATCGACGCCAACGGCATCATGCACGTCGGCGCGAAGGACCTCGGTACCGGCAAGGAACAGAAGATGACCGTCACCGGCGGCTCCTCGCTGCCCAAGGACGACATCGACCGCATGATCCGGGAGGCCGAACAGCACGCCGAGGAGGACCGCCGCCGCAAGGAGGCCGCCGAGACCCGCAACCAGGGCGAGCAGCTCCACTACAGCACCGAGAAGTTCCTCACCGACAACCAGGACAAGATCCCGGCCGAGGTGAAGAGCGAGGTCGAGGCGGCCCTGGCGGAGCTGAAGGACAAGCTCAAGGGCGAGGACACCGCCGCGATCCGCGCGGCCAGTGACCACGTCGCCCAGGTCGGCCAGAAGCTCGGCCAGGCCCTCTACGCCCAGACCGCCCCTGGTACGCCGGACGGCGGCCCGACCGGCCCGCAGGGCTCGGAGGAGGAGGTGGTGGACGCCGAGATCGTGGACGAGGACGAGCACAGGCGGGACGCCGCATGACCACCGCGTCCAGGCCGGGCCACCACCTCCGAGCGACGTCGGCGGAGCCCTAAACGGCGTGCTCCTGAAGGGGCTCGCGGGATTCCGGGTGATCCGGCTCGCCGGCCGGGGCGGCGGCACGCAGCGCCGCCTCGACCCGGCGGTTGCCGGTCATGGTCGCGGTGACGACCGTCATGGTGAGGAGGAGCCCGGCGGCGGTGTAGAGCGGGGTGCGCACGTCGTAGCCGGTGGCCAGCCAGCCGCCGAGGAAGGCGCCGAACGGGGCCGCGCACATGGCGAGCATGCGGGAGGTGGAGGCGACCCGGCCCATCAGGTGGGCGGGGACGATCGCCTGTCGGAGGGAGGGGCCGAGCACCATCGTGGCGCCCATGGCCGCGCCGCAGACGGCGAGTGCGAGGCCGGCGACGTACGGGTTCGGGGCGGCGGCGAGGCCCAGGACGGCGAGCCCCTCGACCGCGGCCGTGCAGGTCAGCGCGGTGCCGGTGCCGAGCCGTCGGCCCAGGAAGGAGGCGATGCCCGCGCCGAGCAGACCGCCGGTGGCCTCCGCCGTGAGCAGCAGGCCGAAGCCGAAGGCGCCGACGCCGAGCCGGTCGTGCGCGAAGAGGGCGAGTACGGTCTCCACGGCGAGGAAGGCGATGTTCCCGACCGCTGGACGCAGTGCGAGCCCGAGCAGCAACTGGTCCCGGAACACGTACGAGGCGCCGGCCCGCGCCTGCCGCAGCAGCGACTCGCGGGCCTGCGGTACGGGCCGGGGCGCGGCGGGCAGCGATCGTACGAGCAGTGCGGAGAGCGCGAACGACACCGCGTCGGCGAGCAGCGGGACCGCCCGCCCGAGCGCGAGCAGGGCGCTGCCCGCGGGCGGCCCGGCGAAGCCGGACGCGGCGGTCTGGGTGCCGCGCAGACGGGAGTTGGCGCGCTCCAGGACCGCGGGGTCGCGGCCGAGCAGCTCCGGCAGATAGGCCGTGGCGGCCGTGTCGAAGAAGAGTCCGCCGAGGCCGAGGAGGAAGGCGACGGCCCCGAGCAGCGGAATGCTCAGCACGTCGAGCGCGGCCGCCGCCGCCGGTGTCGCGAGCAGCACCGCACGCGCCGCGTCCGTGACCCACATCGTGCGCCGACGGTCCCAGCGGTCCACCAGCGCACCGCCGAGCACCCCGAAGAGCAGCCACGGCAGCGTTCCGGCGGCCGTGACGACGGCGAGCGCGAGCGGATCGCGCGTCAACGTCAGCGCGAGCAGCGGCAGCGCGGCGTGCGTCACCCCGTCACCGAGCGAGGACACCGTCTGGGCGGTCCACAGCCGTCCGAACCCGGCCGGCAACTTCCGGACGTCCGCGGTCACTTGGCGTCCCCCTCGGCCTGCTCGCCCGATGCCGGGTGGAACAGCGCGAAGACGAGTGACGCGTCCGGCAGCGACGGATCGGACAGTTCCCGGTACTCGTCCGCCAGCGCCTGCAGTCGCGCCCCGAGCTCCGCGAACTGCTCCTCGGTGAGCCGCAGGTGCGCCATCCGCACGTGCCGCTCGGCACCCACCGGCGCTGCCTCCAGGTCCGCCACCGCATGCCGCATCAGCACGTCCGGGCCTCCCTCGCCCGGATCCGGCAGCACGATCGACCGCGCGGCCATGGCGTAGTACCGCTCGGTGACCCCCCGGACCTTCCGCGTCCGGACCACCTTGACCAGGCCGGCCCGTTCGAGCAGCCGGACGTGGTAGCTGGAGCTCCCCTTCGCCAGGCCCACGCGCTCGGCGATCTGCGTGATCGTCGCGGGCTCGAAGCGGAGCACGGCCATGATCCGGTGACGCGTGAGATTGGAGACGGCGCGTAGCTGCTCGTCGGTGGTGACGTGGAACGTCTCGGGAAGATCATCGCTAGGCATGCCGCTAATGGTCAACATTTCTTGACCATTCGTCAAGGCGTTCGCCCCGGCCTTCCGGAATCGGCCGTCCGGCACGTGAGCGGGTTTCACACGCCGTCCCGCGCCCGGGATCCGGACGCCTCGCGGGGGGCGCGGAGCGGCTCGGCGTCGGATCCCCGCGGGCTGAACGGTTGCCCCTGACCGGGAGGCGCCGGCGCTCCGGTCAGGGTGTGGCGATGACGAGCAGCGTGCGCGCCGCGTCGGGGCCGGCGAGACGGCAGCGGTGGGGGGCGTCGCCGCGGTGGTGGGCGCTCTGGCCGGCGCGCAGGGTGAGCGGCTCCTCGCCCTCGATCTCCAGCACGACCTCGCCCTCCAGGACGTAGAGGAAGTCCTCCCCGGGGTGCTCGAACCAGCCGCGCTCGCCGTGGCCCGGTTCGAAGTGGTGCTCGTAGGCCTCCATCAGGCTGCTGCGTCCGCCGGGGATGAGCACCCGCGCGAACTGGGCGGCGCCCTCGCTGACCCGCACCACCTGGGGGTCGCTCTCATGGCTGACCGCCCCCGGCCGCGCGGGCGGGCGCAGGAACGTTCCGGGCGGGACGTCCAGGGCCTCGGCGATCCGGTAGATCGAGGTGAGGCTGGGGGTGGTGAGCCCGCGTTCCAGCTGGCTGAGGAAGGGCTGGGAGAGGCCGGAGCGGGCGGCGAGCTCGGCCATCGGGACGCCGCGCTCCTTGCGGCGGCCGCGGATCAGCCGGCCGACGGCGAGTGCCTCGGGGGAGGGTTCGAGTCGGGACACGATGGTGAACGTACCTCATCGCCCCACGGGGGAGATCGCCGGAGCGGAAACGTTTCGCACAGCCGCAACACGGCGTTGATAAGTGACGTCAATTATTGACCTCACTTATATCGGCCCCGGGCGGACGCCCGGTGTCCCCGAGGAGACGTCCGCGTGCATCCCACCGCATCCCCGCCCGTACGGGCCCTGACCCGCCTCGCTCCGCCGTTCGCGGCCGCCGTGGCCGTGCTCGCCGGCTGGACCGCCCTGGCGGCCTCCGGCGCGGTGGCACCCGGTCTGCTGCCGACCCCCGCCGCCACCTGGCGGGCCCTCGACGAGAGCGCCCGCACCGGCACCCTCTGGAACGACCTCGCCGCCAGCCTCGGCCGGGCCGGGCAGGGGTTCGCCCTCGGCGCCGCCGTGGGCTGCGCACTCGGCTTCGCCACCGGCTACCTGCCGCGGCTCTCCGCCGCCGTCACCCCGCTGGTGTCCTTCCTCCGCCCCATCCCCGCGATCGCCCTGGTGCCGCTGGCCACGGCCTGGTTCGGGATCGGCGAGACCGCCAAGCGCCTGCTGATCGCCTACGCCGTCCTGCTCGCCGTCTGGCTGTACGTCCACGACGGGGTGTCCCGGGTGCCCGTGACCCACCTGAGGGCCGCCCGCTCGCTCGGGGCACCCCTGCGCCGCCGGTTCGCCGAGGTGCTGCTGCCGGCCGCCGCGCCCGCACTGCTCGCCGCGGTGCGGTACGGCGCCTCGGTCGCCCTGCTGGCCCTGGTCGCCGCCGAACTCGGCGGTGCGCAGAGCGGACTGGCGTACCGGCTGCAGGTGGACGGGCAGTTCCTCCGGACCGACCGCATGTTCGCCGGACTGCTGGTCCTGGGCCTCCTCGGCGTGGCGGTCGACCTCGCCCTGGCCGCGCTCGGCCGCCGGATCGTCCACTGGAGCGCGGCATGAGCCTGGACATCCGGCTGGACGGCCTGACGGTCGGCTACGGTCCGCGGCGGCGCACCGACCCCGTCCTCGCCCGCACCGAACTCGACTTCACCGCCGGCTCGTTCACCGCCCTGCTCGGCCCGAGCGGCTGCGGCAAGTCGACCGTGCTCAACGCCGTCGCGGGGTTCGTCCGCCCCACGGCCGGCCGGGTGCTGGTCGGCCCGCGGCCGGTGACCGGCCCCGGACCCGACCGGGGCATGGTCTTCCAGCACTACGCGCTGTTCCCCTGGCTCACCGCCCGGGGCAACGTCGAGTTCGCCCTCAAGCACCTCGGCCTCCCGCGGGCCGAGCGCCGGCGCCGAGCACTGGCCGCACTGGCCGAGGTCGAGCTCGCGGACGGCGCGGAGAAGTACCCCGCACAGCTCTCCGGCGGCATGCAACAGCGCGTCGCGCTGGCCCGCGCGCTCGCCGCCGAACCCGAAGTTCTGCTCATGGACGAGCCGTTCGGCGCGCTGGACGCCATCACCAGAGCCCGGATGCAGGACCTGCTCACCCGGCTCCGGCGGCGGACCGGGACCACCGTGCTCTTCGTCACCCACGACCTCGACGAGGCGCTCGCCCTCGCCGAGCGGGTCGTGGTGCTCGGCGGGAGGCCCGGCCGGGTGCTCGCCGATCACGTCGTCCCGGCCGGCCGGGACGACCCCGGGCTGCGCGAGCTGATCGCCCGTCGGCTCAGCCACGACTGAGTCGCTTCGAACCCACTCCGAGAGGATTCCCACCGTGCTCAGACCCCGTGCGGTCGCCGCCGTTCTCCTGGCCGTCCTGCTCACCGCCGTCGCCACCTCCTGCTCGGGCACGTCCGCCGTGACCGAGGACCCGTCCGTCACCATCGCCGGCAGCGACTACCTCGGCGGCGCCCCCGTCTACGTGGCGGAGGACCGCCGGCTCTGGTCCGCCGAACACGTCCAGGCCCAGCTGCAGGCCTTCCCCACCGGCCGGGACGCGCTCAACGCCGTCCTCGGGGGCCAGTCCCAGCTCGGCGTCGTCGGCGACCTGCCCGCCGTCACCGCCGCCCTCACCGGCCGCGACCTGCGCATCGTCGCCGACCTGTCCCGGTTCGCCGACTGGCGGCTGCTCACCCGCACCGACCGCGGCATCACCGGCTTCGACCGGCTCAAGGGCCGCCGGATCGGACTCCCCCAGGGCACCAACGTCGAGTACGCCCTCGCCCGGATGCTCGCCTCCGCCGGGCTCACCGCCGCGGACGTCCAGGTCGTCAACCTCGCCCCCAACCAGATCCCCGCCGCCCTCGCCCGCGGCGACATCGACGCCGGCGCGACCTTCCCCAGCTTCTACGACGCGACCCGCACCGCCCTCGGCGACCGCTACGCCGAACTGCCGTTCACCGGCTACACCGCCCGCACCCTGCTGGTCGCCGGCCCGGCCGCGACCGACCCGACCACCACCGCCGTCCTGCGCGCCCTGCTCCGCGCCCGGACCGAGCTGACCGCCGACCCGGCCGCCGCCCGTCGCGCCGTGCTCGCCCAGTCCAAGGGCAGTCTGCAGGCCGGGTACGTGGAGGCCTTCCAGCCCGCCTACGAGTACCGGCCGACGCTCTCCGCCGAACTGCTCCAGCAGCTCCAGGACGAGGCCGGCTGGGCCAAGGCCGCCCAGGGCCTGCCCGGGCCCGCCGACCGCGCCGCGCTGCTGGGCCGGCTGCACACCGGCCCGCTCGCCGAGGCCGACCCGGCCGCCGTGACCATCCGCTGAGTCCGCCGCATCCGCGGAGTCCGCTGAGACCCGCTGCCCCGCCCGTCCGTCCGTCCATTCGTCCCCCCTCCAGGAGTTCCACGATGACCGTCGACCAGAACACCCTCCGCCGGCGAGGCCTCGGCCTGCGCGCCCACGACCCGGCCCGCAGCTGGGGCGGCTACACCCTCTACACCCCGATCGCCGGCCCCGGCGACGTCCACCTGATCGACATCGAGGGCAAGCCCGTCCACACCTGGCGGCTGCCGCACCCGCCCGGCCGGCACGCCCAGCTGCTCGCCAACGGCAACCTCTTCTACCAGGGCAAGGACACCGGCGGCCCGAGCCTCTTCCCGATCTGGGACGTCTACCACGGCGGCATCCTCCAGGAGATCGCCCCCGACGGCACGGTGGTGCGCGAGGTCCGCCACCCCTACCACCACCACGACGCCTCCGTGCTGCGCAACGGCAACCTGCTCGTCCTCGGCGTCGAGCCGCTCGCCCCCGCCGACGCCGCCCGGATCCGCGGCGGCATCCCCGGCTCCGAGGCGCCCGGCGGCGTGATCCACGGCGACGTCGTGTACGAGCTCACCTGGGACGGCGAGGTGGTCTGGCGCTGGGCCGCGATCGAGCACCTCGACCCCGAACGGACCCCGCTCAACCCGCACTTCGCCCGCGAGCACTGGCCGATGGCCAACACCGTCAACGAACTCCGGGACGGCGGCGTCGTGGTGGGCTTCCGCAGCGCCTCCACCGCCGTGGCCGTCGACCGCGCGGACGGCTCGGTCCGTTGGCGGATCGGCCCGGACGTGCTCGCCCAGCAGCACTACCCGCACGAACTCCCCGACGGGAACATCCTGGTCTTCGACAACGGCACCTACCGCGACACCACCTCGGTGCCCTACTCCCGGGTCGTCGAGATCGACCCCGCCGACGGCAGGACCGTCTGGACGTACGAGGACAACCCGCCGCAGAACTTCTACAGCCCCTACATGTCCAGCGCCCAGCGGCTGCCCAACGGCAACACCTTCATCGCCGAGGGCTCCTTCGGCCGCCTCTTCGAGGTCACCCCCGACGGCGACGTGGTGTGGGAGTTCGTGGTCCCCGAGTTCGGCGCCTTCGGCCGGGGCGTCGGCCTGGAATCCTCCCGCGGCGCGCAGAACGCCGTCTTCCGCGCCTACCGGTACTCCGCCGAGCAGATCCCGTGGCTCTGACCGGACCCCGGCCGGGGCCGTAGCACCGGATCCCCGCGGCCCGCCCAGGACAGGGCGGGCCGCGGGGCGGCTGGCGGAGGGGATCTCCACGGCGATGACGGGGGAGGTGTCGCCGTCCTCCCTCTCGACGGTGGCCGTGCCGGTGACGGTCGGGCGGGTGACGAAGGCCGGGCCGCCTCGGCCCGGTCGGTCGTTCAGCGGTTGACCGCCCGCATCCCGTCCTCGTCGTAGCGTTCGCCCGCCACCTCGGGCAACTCGGCCTCGATGCGGGCCAGGTCCTCGTCGGTCAACTCGACGTCGACCGCGCCCGCGTTCTGCTCCAGGTAGGTGCGGCGCTTGGTGCCCGGGATCGGCACGAGGTCCTCGCCGCGGGCCAGGACCCAGGCGATCGCCAGCTGGGCCGGGGTGATCCGCTTCTCCGCGGCGATCTCCTTCACCTTCTCGGCGAGCCGGAGGTTGGCCGCCAGATTGGCCTCGGCGAAGCGCGGGTTGGTGCGGCGGAAGTCGTCCTCGTCGAGTTCGTCCGGGGAGCTGAAGCGGCCCGCGAGGAAGCCGCGGCCGAGCGGGGAGTACGGCACGAAGCCGATGCCGAGCTCCCGGCACGTGGGGAGCACCTCGGCCTCCACGTCCCGCGACCAGAGCGAGTACTCGCTCTGCACGGCGGTGACCGGGTGCACGGCGTGGGCGCGGCGGATGGTCTCGCCGCTCGCCTCGCTCAGCCCGATGTGCCGCACCTTCCCCTCGGCGACCAGTTCGCCGAGCGCGCCGACGGTCTCCTCGATGGGCACGGTCGGGTCGACCCGGTGCTGGTAGTACAGGTCGATGCGGTCGGTGCGAAGCCGCGCGAGTGAACCGTGGACGGAATCGCGGACGTGCTCGGCCGAGCCGTCCTGGCGGCCCACGGTCGACATGTCGCCCGGGACGGCGTGGTCCATGCGGTAGTTGAACTTGGTGGCGATCACGTACTCGTCCCGGTGTCCCCGGACGGCTTCGCCGACCAGGGACTCGTTGGTGAGCGGCCCGTAGACCTGCGCCGTGTCGAGGAACGTGATGCCGAGGTCCAGGGCGCGCCGGATGGTCGCGATGCCTTCGTCATGGTCGGCCGTGCCGTAGAAGGCGGACATCCCCATGCAGCCGAGGCCGATGGCCGACACCTGGAGGTCCCGCAGACTGCGCTGTTGCATGTGGCGTGCCAGCCCTTCGGCTCGTCGTTCCCGTGTTCGACGCCTTCCGACGCCCCGGTCCGGGCGGCCGGTCGGCCCCGTCTCCTCGGAGTGGACCTTACGGTGCCGGGGCCTTCCGGAGGCGGACCGGCACGACCGGGTGCGGCAAGGGTGCCTCCACATCCGGGAGGGACGCCTTCAGCGCGTCCGGGCCGCAGCGCGTGCGGGCTCAGTCAGTGGCCTTCTGAAGGCCCGTCCGGACGAAGTGCAGGAGATCGGCGACGGTGAGGGCGGTCAGCCCGGAACAGACGAGCCTCGTCGCCCCGGGCGCGAGCACCCCGGCGCCGGTCAGACCGGTGGCGATCCAGAGGCCGGTGCAGAACGGACAGGTGATCAATTCGCCGACGGCCCGGCGCACACCGGTGCCGCGCACCTCCTCCGCGACTTCGGCCGGACCGCTCTGGCCCCGGAACCTCGTGAACGGGACCCGGAACGGGCTGATGACCGGATCCTTGGCGACCAGCCGGGACAGCCGGTGCACCGCGCCCGCCGTCAGCAGCACGTCCCACGGTCCGGGTTCGGGCAGGGGCCGACGGGTGCGCCGGGCGAAGGCGGCGAGCAGGCCGACGCTGCCGACGTACGCGGTCACCACAGTGAGGTATCCGGCGATCGGCTGTTCGCCGTCCGGCTCGTAGGCGTGCCGTTCGTGGCGCAGCGCCGCTTCGACGGTGGTGTCGCCTGAGGGCGGTTCGTAGCCGGTCATGGCCGGCTCCGCGGAGGTACGGGCACGGTGGTCACCATCGGTACCACCGTCGACCGCTCCCGCGATCGCCCGCGGTGAACACGAATCCGAGGAGCCACAGCACCAGGACGGCGAGCGCGATCCACCAGAGCACGTGGAAGGCGAAGCCCGCACCGCCGAGGATGAGGGCGAGCAGCAGGACGAGGACGAGAACAAGCATGGAACCGACCTCTCGTGGGGTGCGAGATGTTCGGATTCGGCGTGTGCCCGCCTCGGCCCGGTCCATGCGTGGGCGTGGACGGCGGTGGGCGATCGGTCGGCGTCCGGGCGGCATGCCGGGCTCCGGTGGGCGTGGGAGCGGGGGACCGGCCGTATGAGGGGGTTCCCCGGTGCGGCGCCATGGTGCTCGGGCGCGGCGTGGAGCGGATCCTGCCGCACCCGGGCGATCCGAGCCGGTGGGCGACCCCGGCGACTGACCGCGCCCGGCCGGTCACAGGACGAAGGCGAGAACGATGGCCACGACGATGAGAACCACGATCACCGCGGCGACGGTGATCAGCGGGGCGGGGCCCCACGCGTGGCGGAGTTCCGGTGGTTCGGGGTGGGAGATGCCGGAGATGCCGCCTTCGGCGGGTGGGGTGTCACCCCTGCGCAGCGTGCGGTGTCCGTCGAGACCCGCGGTGTGACGCGGGTCCGGGTCGGGAGTGGACATGACTCCTCCTGCGACTGCGACATGGGTTTCCTGGACACCCGGCGTCTACCCGCCTCGGACGATGCGACTCAGCGCCGAGCGGATCGCCCGGTGGAAGCCGTTCCGGGCCATCGCGACCGTCAACGTGCCTCTGCGGCGGCGAGTGAGTTCCGCCGGCCGCGGGTCAGCCGCCAGACCTGGACCTCGCCGCTCCCGGCCGGGGCGGAGCGCTCGGCAGGGCGGCGGAGGCGTTCGGTGAACCCGAGGCGGGCCGGGACGGCGGCGCTGGCGCGGTTGGCCGGGTCGTGGACGATCTCGACGTGATCGACGCCGGGGAGGCGGAAGGCCTGTTCGACCAGCGCGCGGGCGGTCCGAGTGGCCAGGCCCCGGCCGGTCGCGGCGGGGTGCAGCCAGTAGCCGATCTCACGGCCGTTGTCCCGTGTCTCCCCGCTCCGGAACAGCACGCCGGCGCCGACGATCGCCCCGTCGACCACGATCGCGTAGGTGAACGCCTCGCCGCTGGCCCACAGCTCCGGGCGGCGGGCCAGGAAGGCGGCGGTCCTGGCCAGGCTGTGCTCGGCGACCCAGGGCATCCACGGGCGCAGGTGCTCCAGCGACTCCTCGATGACCCGGAAGAACTCCGGAAGGTCCGCCTCGCCGTTGAAGCGGCGCAGCGTCAGGTCGTCCAGTTCGATCACCTGCTGTGGAAGGTCCATGCCAGGAGGATCGTGTGCGGGCACAACCGCCGGCAACAGGATTTCGGGCCGCACGGGAGCGGGGCGATCCGTTCCCGGCGGGGGTGACGACGGCCGCGTCGGCTTCGGCCCGCGCGGCTCTTTCCGCTGTTCGGGCGGCGGCCGAGGACATGCCCCGGACTCTGCTCGTCGCCCGGTTCGTCGGCGTGCCGCAGCCGGGCGTCCGGGCCGCGGCGGGCCGGGTCGAGGACGCGGTCGGGTGTCGACTCCGGGTCGCCCGCCGGCCCAGCCCCGGGGGCCACCGAGATCGTCACCACGACCCGCAGGACCAGCCCCGCGGTCCGCTGCTACCGGGCGGTGCGTGCGGCTGCCGCAGCGCGGGCGGCGGCTCTGGCCGCGAGGTGCTCGATTCGGGGGAGGAGGGGAGGCGCGAGCGCGGCGACGGCGATCGCCGTGGCGACCCCCGCCCAGGCCAGCGGGCCGAGCGGGGTGCAGCCGAAGAATTGGCTGACGCCCGGGGTCTGGATGACGGCGGCCAGCACGGCGGCGGAGCCGAGGACGGTCGCGAGGACCAGGCGGCTGCGCGTCCGCCCGGCGAGGGTCTGGGTGAGCTGGGCACCGACGACGCCGCACAGCGCCATCGTGCTGGTGCGCCGCGCGGAGCCGGGCGTGAGGGTGCCGATGAGCCAGGCGGTGGTCGCGCCGAGGGCGGTGACCAGGCCCCGGTGGCGGATCTGGCGGGCCAGCGGCTCGTCGAGTGCGGCGACGCCGATGCGTCGGGCGCCGACGCCGTCGCCCTCCGGTGCGTCGTCCCGCGGGGTGACCGCCACCGCCATCGCCGGGAACATGTCGGTGAGCAGGTTGACCAGCAGGATCTGGCGGGTGGACATCGGCGCGGCTCCGGACAGGAGGGTGCCGAGCACGGAGAAGCCGATCTCGCCGGCGTTGCCGCCGATCAGGATGCTGATCGCGTCGGCCACGCTGTGCCACAGCGCCCGGCCTTCGGCCACCGCGGCGATCAGGGCGGTCGGTTCGTCGTCGGTGATCACCAGGTCCGCCGCGTTGCGGGCGGCCGCCGAGCCGCGCACCGCCATCCCCACCCCGATGTCGGCGGCGCGGATGGCGGCGGCGTCATTGGCGCCGTCGCCGACCATGGCCACGACCCGGCCGGCCTCCCGGAGGGCCTCGACGACCTGGAGCTTCTGTTCGGGGGCGACGCGGGCCACGACGTCGCAGTCCCGCAGCCGCCGGGCCCGGCCCGCCCGATCGAGGTCGGCCAGGTCGTCGCCGGTGGCCACCTCGACGTCCTCGGGCCAGCTCAGCGCGACGGCGACGGCGCGGGCGGTGGCCGGATGGTCGCCGGTCAGCATGACGGGCCGCACCCCCGCCCGTCGCAGGCCCTCGACCAGCCGGGCGGACCCCGGACGCGGGGTGTCGGCCAGGGCGACGAAGCCGACCAGCTCCAGTCCTTCGAGCGGCCGCCCCAGCGCGTCCTCGTCGCCGGCCGCAGGCCGCGCGGCGACGGCGAGGATCCGCAGACCGTCCTCGGCGAGGGCGGTCATGGTCGTGGAGGCCGCGTCCCCGGCGTCGGTGCAGGCCGGGAGGACGACTTCGGGCGCGCCCTTCACGACGAGCAGCGCCGACCCGTGCTCGTCGGCTCCGACGGCCGCCGCGTAGCCGCGGCTGGCCTCGAAGGGCAGGGTGTCGGCGGGTGTCCACCCGGTGTCGTCCGGGGCGGCGGCCAGCACCGCCTCGTCGGTGGAGTGCGCGCCGGCCGGCGCGCCGTCATCGGCGACGGGGCAGGCACGGGCGGCCATGCGCAGGACCGGTGCCGCTTCGGGGTCATCGGCGGGGTGCAGCTGTCCGGCGTCCGTACCGATGCGGGCCACCCGGAGGCGGTTCTCGGTGAGGGTGCCGGTCTTGTCGAAGCAGACGGTGTCCATCCGGCCCAGCGCCTCCAGGGTCCGCGGGGCGCGGACCAGCACGCCGTGCCGGCTGAGCCGGCGGGCCGCCGCCAGCTGGGCGACGGTCGCCACCAGCGGCAGGCCTTCCGGGACGGCGGCCACCGCGACCGCGAGCCCACCGCGCACGGCCTGGCGCACCGGACGACCACGGACGAGCGCCAGTCCCGTGACGGCCGCGCCGCCGAGGAGTGTCAACGGCAGGCTGCGTTTGGTGAGTTCGCGCAGCCGGGCCTGCACACCCGGGGCCGGCGGTGTCCGGGCGGCGAGGTGGGCGGCACGTCCGGCCTCCGTGTTCTCGCCCGTGCCGACCACGACGGCCCGGCCGTGCCCGGCCACCACGGTGGTGCCTTCGAAGACCATGCACCGGCGGTCGGGCACGCTCGCCTCGGGTGTGGCGTCCAGTTGCTTCGTCGTGGGAAGCGACTCGCCGGTCAGCGAGGATTCGTCGACCTCCAGGTCGTCGACTTCGAGCAGCCGGGCGTCGGCGGGCACCACGTCGCCGGTCTCCAGATCGATGACCTGTCCCGCTCTCAGCCGGGAGGCGTCCACAACGCGGGTCCGCTCCCCGTCCGACACCCGGGCCGTCCGACGCTGGCTCAGCTCCAGTTCGGACAGCGCCTGTTCGGCCCGCAGCCGCTGAACACCGCCGATCAGCGCGTTCATCGCCATCGCTCCGGCCACCAGCAGCGCGTCCACGGTCGAACCCAGCAGGGCGGACGCGGTGGCGCCGACCAGCAGCACCGGTGTCAGCGGGTCGTCGAGTTCGGAGCGCACCGCGCCGACCAGGCGGATCGTCAGACGCAGCGGGGCGAAGGCCGGGTGGCGGGCGGCGCGGCGCGCCGCGTCGCGGGCGGCCCGGATCGCGGTGGGAGCCGTCGGGCCTCCGGTGGTCTTGAGACGGGCCAGCGCCTCGCGGGGCGGCAGCGCGTGCCAGGGAATCCGCGGCGGGGGGTGGGGAGCGCCGCGGACGGTGACGCGCAACGCGGCGCGCCAGCCCGAGACGAGCGCCGCGGCGGTGGCCGCGTTCACGGGGGAGAGCCGGATCCCCACGGGAAGGGTGCCTCGGGGCCGCCGGCCCCGGGTGACGACCAGGAGCCCGGAGAGCGCGGCACTCGCCTCGGCCAGGGTCTTGGAGTGCCGGGCGACGGTCCGGGCGGCAGGGATCGCGGCCAGCAGCCGCCAGACCGGCTCCAGTCCGCCCAGCAGGATGACGTCCGCGCCCCACACCACCGCACCGTGCTCGTCGGTGACCGCGACGGCGAGGTCGCCGCACAGCAGTCCTTCGAGCAACTCACTTGAGGAGTCTGTCAGTTCGGCGTTCTGATCCGCGTCCGGCCCAGAAGCCGACGCAGGGTCTCCGCCGGCCGGCACGCGGGCCACGGTGAGGACCACACTCCCGCTGCGCCGGAGCTCCCGTACGACGTCGGCGAGCGGCTGTTCGGCCCCCACGCGCCGGTCGGCCAGGGCGGCGAAGTCGCCGAGCGTGCCGTCGTCGGCCACCACGACCCGCAGCCGGGCCCGGCACGCCGCGTCCAGCGCGGCCTCGGCGAGCGGGTCGACCTCCCAGCCGACCAGGACGGTGCCGACGTCCCGTCCGTCGTCGGCGGCGATCATCAGGCCGGTCCGCGACTCCTTCTGGTCGGGCACCGGGCGCAGTTCGAGCCCGGCCCCGGACCCGGGCGGGTCCAGGGCCGCCGCGGCGGCCTCCCACAGCCGGTCGTGGTCCCAGCCGTCCGCGCTGGGGTGGACCTGAAGGACCGTCCGTGTGGTGCCGCGCAGGGAATCGGCGTGCAGCACGACCGTGTCGACGAGTTCCAGTCGTCGGAGCCGTTCGAGATTGCGGACCAGGACCCCCTCGCGGGCCAGCTCGGTGCCCAGGGCGGCGGTGAAGGCCGCCGGCCCGTAGCGCGCGGCCTTCGGGTTTCCGGCCACCAGCGCCTCGGCGACCTCGCCGAGGTCCCGCGTGAGCACGGCGGCCGAGACGGAGCCGAGCAGGCCGCCGGTCACCGCCTGCTCCGCGTACTGCTCGCAGGGGAGCGGACGCAGCGCGGGGCGGGGGAAGGCCCGGCCCGCCAGGCTCAGGCGTCCGGGCGCGCAGACGGTGTCGTGGGCGGCGTCGAAGGCGGCGGCACCGGCGACGGCCTCCATCAGGCGGCCCGTTCGCAGCACCGCGTCCAGGACGAGTGCGGTGGGCGACCGGCCGATGCCGTACGCCGCGGCGCCGGCTCCCGCGAGGATCAGGTCACCGGCGGTGTCGCCGAGCCGGCCGCGCAACAGGGTGCGGACCTCCGGGTCCTCGCGGAGCAACGCGGCCAGGGCGGTGAGCAGCCGCGGCGGGTGCTTGAGGCGGAGCGTCCGCGCCCCCGCGGCGGCGGCGAAGCCCACCACGTCGCAGCCGAGACCGACGGCCTCGGTGCGGACGCCGCCGATGTGGCCCGGGTGCGCCGATTCCAGGACCTCCTCGTCCGCGCGCTCCAGCCGGTGCCGGGCGGCCAGGTCCGTGGCGCTCTCCACGATCTGATCGGCGACCGCGTCCCGGGACATCTGCACCACCAACCTGGCGAGCCCGCCGTCCCAGTGGGCGGCGAGCACGTCCGGCCGTTTGGCCAGGGCGATGGCCACCTTCCGCGCCGCTTCCTCCACGCTCCGCGCGGGCCCGGCCGTTCCAGGACGAAGCCGCAGCGGCACCTGCACCCGGGATCCGGCCTGCCAGTACCCCCTGCCCGCCTCGGCGGCGCTCAGAGTCACCCGGCCCACGCGTCGCGCGGTCGCGGTGACCGCCGAGGTCGTGTGCGCCGCGGTGCGGACGCCGGCGCCGGCCGCCTCGACCGTGACCTGGGCGGCGCCCAGGGCCGTGGGGACGGCCCTGCGCACGACGGCCCTCGGCACGGCCAGGGTGAGGCCGAGCCCCGCGGCCGACATCCGGGTCAGCAGACGCGCAACCATCGTTCACCTTCGCTCGGGACGGCCGGAGTCGTGTGTCAGGCCGCTCGCCGCCCGGTGGACCCGGACGACGGTGCGGTGCGGCCCTTGTTCTTGCGGGTGGTGGTGCCACGGGTCGTCGGGCGGCTGCTCGACGGGGAGCGGCTCGCCTTCTCGGGGCGGCTCGCCGTCCTGGAGCCGCTCGCCTTCGCGGTCTTCGAGGACCCGGAAGCGCGGTCGGCGGGTTCCGCGGCCGGCCCGCCCGGCCGGGCCGGGGAGGCCTGTCCGCGCCCGCCCCCGGGGCGGGCCTGGGTCAGCCAGACGGCTGCCGCTCCGGCAGCCGCCACCGGCCAGTCGACCGCTCCCAGGGCGCCGAGCAGCCCCGCGCCGGTGTAGGCGGCGATCCGCCGCGCGCGCGGCGACACCAGCCCGACGGTGTTCAGCGCCCCGTCGAGCACGCCGCTGACGGCACCGGCACCCGGGACACGGCGCACGGTCGACGTCACCGTGTCGACGGGGTGGACCAGTCTCGACATGCCCGAAGAAGACGGTGATCCGGCTGAGGAGGGTGGGTGCTCGTTCATGGCGTGTCCGATCAGCGTCCTCCGACGGCCGGGCCGACTGTCGGCGAGCCCGCCCATCCATCGGTGTCGGTACCGCGTATGCCCGATTCGCCCCGGACGAACCGGACCGCTTCGGCGCTGGCTGGGCATCAACCACGCCAACGCCGCCCTGACCGTCATCCGCTACCCACCCGATCGCCCCCCGGCGGTCCTCCTCTTCAATGACACCGGCCACCTCCCCGCCGAGCTCCGCTGGACCGGCTTCCCTCCCGAGCTCCACGTCTGAGGCCTGTGGGGCAGGGATCGACGATGATCGCTCGCCAGGGCGCGGACCTGCCGCATCAGGTGGCGCTGCCGGTCATGGCGGCGGCCTTCCCGTTCGGACCGCCGCGTGTGCGAGCCGGCCTGGCGGGCGTTCCGTCGCTGGTCCTGGTGGTCGGGTTCCGCGCCAGGTCCCGGTGGTTTCGCTGGTGAGCCGGCGGGTCATGACGTTGATCATCGCCGACGTGGTCGCTGTCCGGAGGGGGCCGAGGCAGGTCGGAGCCGGGCGTCAGGAGGCGTGTGACGGTGTTGTGGTGGAGCGTTTGGCCAGCAGGGCCCCGAGCAGCATGACGAGCAGTCCCGCCGAGACACCGCACAAGGTCCACAGCACGCGGTAGCCCTCGGCCGCGTAGTCGGAGGGCTGGGGGAGGTCCACCAGGATCAGCACGCCGGCGGCGATGGCGGCGCAGTACAGCGCGTAGTTGCAGAAGCGGATCGCCGCGCCGTGCATCAGGAGGACGAGTGCGACCACTTCGAGTCCGCGGGTGACCGTGAACAGCCTCAGCCCGTGGGCGCTGGCGGGGATCAGCAGCAGCAGGGCGGCCGCGACGGCGCCGATCAGCGCGCCGGCAAGGCGTTGCGCGCCCACCAGCGTGGTCTGCTCCAGGCTGGGCTTCATCGCGGCGATGGCGGCGATCGGCATCCAGTAGCCGTGTGAGAGGTCCAGTCCGAAGGCGAGCGCGACGGTGCCGGCCACGGCCAGGGCGCGGATCAGCGCGAACATGATCAGTGGTGGGGTCAGCTTCCGGCGTGCGGTGTCGCCGGGGAGTTCGGCGACCGGCTGGGGCCGGTCCGGGCGGCCGCGGGTCAGCCAGGCGACGAAGGTCACCGTGATCCACAGTGCCGCGCCCGCCGCCCAGGCGAGGACCTGGGCCCAGGTGTAGCTGGTGATCCGAGCGGCGTGGTGGAGGCTGAAGGCGAGCCCGAGCGCGATGATGAACCAGAGGTTGAGCAAGAGGGCGGTGACGAACCTGTGCGCCCCGAACGCGGCCGCCAGTCCGGCCACGAGCGTGACGGCGAACGCGGCCAGCACGAGCCAGCCCCAGGCGTCCCCGCCGATGCCGAACCCCAGGGCGGTGACTCCCGCGCCGATCAGCGCGAAGACGGCGATGTGCGACGCGCGGTGCCGGTAGCTGCCTCCCGGATCGGCCAGCGCCGCGAACAGCAGGCCGAACACGGCGCTGAGGAGGTACTGCTCATGGCCGATCGCCCAGAAGACCAGCAGCGGCACCAGGGCGACGTCGAGGAACATCACCCCTCGCGGCCAGTTGGCCCCGGCGGGGTCCAGCCGGAAGATCCGGGACAGCCGGTTCGTGGAGGTGTCCTGGTGCACGTGTTCGTCTCCTCGTCCGCTCTGACCGGCGGAAAGCCCCACCCCGGGTCGAAGCGGGGGCGTCGCTCCCGTGCTGCCGTCCATGACGTCCGCCTCAGTCAGCTCCCCGTCGGTGGCCAACGGTCTCCTTGACCGGGCCGTGTTCACCAGGCACAGCGTGACGGCCGAACGGCCCCTCGCCCCTGATTACGCCGAACGCGGCATGCCGCCCACCGCCGCGCCGGGTGGATCCCGGTCGCGCCGGAATCCGGCCGGCTCCCGAGGTGGCGGCCGGCTCTCGTCACCGAGAGTCCGTGCGTGCACCCACTGAGCACCGTGGGTCCGCGCGAAATGACCGAAGCTGCGGCAAAAAAGAGGGGGGTCGGAAGCAGGCACCGCATGAGGGCCAGGGGATCGGCCGCGCTCTCCTCCCATCCGGTACCAGGGACGGAGGATCCGGGGCCGGACCGGGGGAGGTCAGGAGGTCAGGAGGTCAGGAGGGCGGGGTGGCGGGGGCCAGCCGACCGGTGAGGCCGGTGAGGGCGAGGATCCTGGCCACGGGACGGCCGACGTTCCGCAGGGTGAGGCGCGCGCCCCGGCGGTCGGCCTGGTTGCGGGCGTCGATGAGGGCGTTCAGGCCCGCGCAGTCCATGAAGGTCACTTCTGACAGGTCGAGCACCACCTCGTGGTTCTCCGCCAGCGCGCGGATCAGCTCGTGACGCAGGCGCGGGCCGGTGTCGAGGTCGATGTCGCCGCGTGCCCGCACCACGACGGGGGTCACCTGGGTGGTCATGGGACTGCTCGCTGTCCGTTCGGCCCGCTGCGGGCGGGTTGGGGGGAGAGAACGGGGACCGGCGGCCCGCGCCACCCCGTCGGGGGTCCGGGGGCGGCGCGGGGCCCCGGTGAGA
>NZ_JBHXTG010000111.1:0-21657 GCF_042677465.1 Kitasatospora sp. NPDC127111 | reverse complement strand
ACTCCCGCGGGCCCGGGCCCGCGGGAGTCTCGTGGCGTCGCCACCGCCCGTCGCGTTCCGGGCGCCCCGCCGCCTCCTGCACGGCCGCGCGGGCCGCCTGGCCGGTGCGGGCCCGCCCGGTGCGCCGGAAGGGGCCCACCACCGGCCCGGAGCGCCTGCCGGGGCACGGGGTGCCATTCGGCTCCGCCGAGCCCGTGGAACGCCCGGGGCGGCCCGGTGCCGACAGCCGGCCGGGCGGGTACGGCCGCGCGGCCCCCTCCGCCGCCGTGCCCGACACCGGGCCATTTCACATGGCGCCGCACGGGAGTTCACGTCTGCCGTCTCGACGACTCGGCGAGCCGAACACCTGGTCACGAATTCCCTCCTGACGGTGCGGCAGGCCGCGTTCGGAGGCACTGCTCGACCGTCACGGTGTCATCGGTTGCTCCGCGCTACCGATTTGGAACATGCCAAACCCGAATCGGCATTTCTGTTACATCCGCGGCGTCGGACGGATGCCCGGGACGGACGGGACCAGTGGGTCTGCGGAGAAGCGGGCCACCGGGCGATCCGGCGCCCGCGCGCACCGCCCGACGACCGTCGCACGCTATTCGGTTTGGGAATGGGCGGACGGATGGCGGGCATGGAGACGATTGCCCGAACGCCGTCCGGCTGGTGTGCTGTGGACCACCCTCCACCGCCTCCCGACGGCGCGGCAGCCGTCCGTCACCGGTGTCGTCCAACCCGGGAAGGCCGAGGGCATCGACAGACGTCACGCCCCCGCGACCGGGTGCCCCCGCGCCCGGCCACCCCGAGTCGTCAGGTGCAGCGCCGCGCCTGCCCCGCCTCGCCGACCACCGAGCCACTCCCGATCTCTTCCCCCGGCCCCGTGGCCGCCGCACCCCCCGGTGCGCGCGAACTGCCCGTCACGGGGCAACCAGACCTGAGGAGAACACATGACCGTGCGTTCCGAGGACTACGGACTGGGTCTGAGCACCTTGAGCGACGTCGAGCTCTCGGCGGTCCTTCCCGCCGCGACCGCCACCGACACCTCCCGTGTCGGAGACGTGATGGCCGAGGTCTTCACCCGCCACTACGGTGCGGTGCTGGCCTACGCGCGCGGCTACTGCCGTGACCCGCAGACCGCGCAGGACCTCGCCGCCGAGGCCTACGCCCGTACGTACGTGTCGGTGGCCCGCGGCCACGGACCGCGGCACGCCTGGCGCCCGTACCTGATGGCCTGCGTCCGCCGCACCGCGATGGAGTGGAGCAGGCACTTCACCCGCCGGGTGCTGCTGCCGGAGGACTTCGAGACCTGGGTCGAACACCTCGCCGGGGACGCGGAGACCGAGGCCGCGCTGCTCGCCACCGAGGAGACCGCCCTGGTCGCCAAGGCCTACCGCTCCCTCCCCGAGCGGTGGCAGGCCCTCCTCTGGCTGACCGTCGTGGAGGGGGAGTCGGCGGCCGCCGTCGCGCAACGCATGGGGATGACACCGAGCGGAGTGCGCTCCCTCGCCGCGCGGGCCCGGGAGGGACTGCGCGAGGCCTACCGGCGCGAGGACGTGGACCAGCCGGCCGAGCCGGCGTGCCGCTACTTCACCGCCCGGCTGGCCGACGCCATCCGGCGCCCCGGCCGCCGGCGCGGCCCCGAGCTGGCCCGCCACCTGGAGCACTGCGAGGGCTGCGCCCGGGTGGCGGTTGAGGTCGAGCGCGCCAACCACCGCGCGGTGGAGGCGGTGTCGACGGCGGAGACCGTCTCGACGGTCCCCGCCCCCGAGGCCGCGCGGCGACGCCGGCGCCCGGTCCGGCGGCGGTGAGCGGCCGCCCTCGACGGCGGCCGGTCCCGAGTGCCCTCAGCCACCCCCGGCCGCCGACCGCCGGTGGAACGACCAGGACAGCCGGAACAACCGGAAGCACCGGCACGACCGGTACGACCGGAGCCGGGAAGGCGCGGGGGGCCACCCGCGGCGTTCGTCCCGGTTCGGGGCGGGCCGGGCGTGGCCTGGCATGATCGGGGGATGGTTGAACGAGTGATTGCGGCGTGTGACGGGGCGGCCAAGGGCAACCCGGGGCCGGCGGGGTGGGCCTTCGTGGTGGCGGACGGTGATGGCGTTCCGCAGCGGTGGCAGGCCGGGCCGCTCGGGCGCACCACGAACAACGTCGGCGAGCTGACGGCGCTGCAGCAGTTGCTGGTCGCGACGGATCCCGCCGTTCCGCTGGAGGTGCGGCTCGACAGCACGTACACCCGTGACGCGGTGACGAAGTGGCTGGCCGGGTGGAAGCGCAACGGCTGGAAGACCGCCGCGGGCAAGCCGGTGGCCAACCAGGAGCTGATCCAGCGGATCGACGCGCTGCTGGCGGGGCGGGACGTCACGTTCGTGTACGTGCCCGCGCACCAGGTGGACGGTGATCCGCTGAACGCCATCGCGGACAAGGCGGCCAGTGACGCCGCCCGCAGCCAGGAGGCCGCCGGCGGGACCGCGGCGGACCTTCCGGTGCCCGAGCCGGCTTCGAAGACCGTGCCGCGCGTCCGGCGGGCCGCGTCCGCCTCGCCGTCCTCGGCCTCGTCGTCCTCGTCGTCCTCGTCGGCCAAGCGGAGTTCGTCGGGCGGGTCCCGGACGCTGGCCGCGCGGTACGCCGGGACGTGTCCGTGCACCCGCCCCTACGCCAAGGGGGACACGATCACCAAGGTGGGCGGCAGCTGGGGACACCCGCAGTGCGCGCAGGCCCACGCCTGAGGGCCGCGCCATACCGCACGCACGCCACCGGCGTGGCCCCTCGGGGTCACGCCGGTGGCGTGATGCTTCCTCAGGCAGCCTGCGTGTCGGGGGCGATGGTGCAGGCGGTGACGCTGAGGTCGGCCGGGCAGGGGGTGATGGAGAGGACCTGAAGGCCGGCGGCGGCCGCTTCGCGGCGCATGTCGGCCTCGGTGCGTTCGCGGGCCTTGGACTCGCCGACGACCATCTTGATGACGTTGCGGAAGGCGGCGCCGGAGTCGTGCTCGGCCAGCGGGTCGATCACCAGGAGCGTCGGGGCGCCGTCGGGGGCGGTGGTGGCGCTCATCGCGCGGCGGATGTTGCCGAGGATCTGGACGCCGCTCTCCGAACTCCAGTCGTGGAGCACGTTCTTGAGGATGTAGAGGTCGCCGCCCTCGGGGACCTCGCGGAGGATGTCGGCGGGCTGGAAGGTGAGCCGCGCGATGAGGTCCTCGTTGCCGGAGGCGCGGAGGTCCTCCTCCGCCCGCCGGCAGGTGTCCGGACGGTCCACGCAGATGCCCTTGAGGTGCGGGTGGGCCGTGAGGACGGCCTTGAGGAGGGTGCCGTTGCCGCCGCCGACGTCGATCACGGTGCGGACGTTCTCGAACGGGACGTGCTCGGCCAGCACGGCGCCGATCGGGCGGGCCCAGTCCTGCATGGCGAGGTCGAAGATCCGGGCGGTCTCGGGGTCCTTGTCCAGGTACTCGTAGAGCGGGACCCCGAACGCGTGGGGCATGACCGAGGTGCCGGTCCGCACGGCCTCCGCGAGCCCGCCGGCGGCGGCCTGCGCGTAGAGGCCGCAGAGCAGCGCGGTCAGGTAGCGCATCGAATCGGGGTGGTCGGTCCGGAGCAGCTCGGACTGGGGCGAGTTGGTGTAGCGGCCGTCCTCGTCCTTCGCGAAGACCCCCAGCGCGGTCAGGGCCGTCATGAGGGAGACGAGCGCGTCGCGGTCCGCGTCGACGGCCGCGGCCAGCTCGTCGGGCGTGGCCGGCCCGTCCGCGAGGGCGTCGGCGATGCCCAGGCGCGCCGCCGCGCCCACCGTGGCGGATGTGAAGGACCCCATGACAAGACTGACCAGCGACGTTTCCATGGCCCCGTTCACTTCCTCGGCTTCGACGGCGGGTTGCGGATGACGGTTCGTCCGGCCGACCGTAGTGGGAGCCGTGGCGCCGCGTCGCGTCGTTCAACTGCCGTGCGCGCAGCGGTGAGTTCGCGGGGTACCCGGTGGCCCGGTGGCACTTCGGGATCCGTCCGGACGCGCGGGAGCGGCCAGTTGAACAGCGCCGGATGTTCCGTTTGCGGCCGGGGAGCAATCCGGTGTCATGTACCGTCGATTGGACGTGACGCTGCCAGAGGAAGATCAGGCTGGAGACATGACGGATGACAGGTCGTCAAGCGGTCACCGTGCCGGGGACGTGTCCGCGGGGGACATCAGGGCTTCGCACGCCGACCGGGACGAGGTCGTCGAGATCCTCCGCGATGCCGCGGCGGACGGCCGGCTCACGGCGGAGGAGCTCGACGAGCGTCTCGCGCTGGCGCTGAACGCCCGGACCTTCGGCGAACTGGCCGAGCTGACCCGGGACCTGCCGGTCGCTCCCGTTCCGGCACCCGTTCCCGTGCGCCGCGCCGAGCCGGGCCGGCCGGGCAAGGACGTGGTGGAGATCAACCAGCGGTTCGGCACCCTGCGGCGGATCGGGCCCTGGGAGGTGCCGCGCCGGCTGGACATCCGCATGCACGGGGGCGACGTCAAGCTCGACTTCACCCAGGCGGTGATCAGCCATGCCACCCTCGACCTCGACGTCTACCTGAGCATCGGCGGCGACCTGATCATCGTGGTCAGGCCGGGCATCGTGGTGGCGACCCACGACCTGGCCGTGGGCGTGGGGGACCTCAAGGTCCGTGTGCCCAAGCCGGGTTGGAACGAGCCGGTCGAGCTCCGGGTGAACGTGAGCGGCCGGGTCCGCGGCGGTGACGTGGTGGTCAGGTACCCGCGGCGGACGCTCGGGCAGTGGATGCGCGGGGAAAGCGCGCTCTGAGGTGCGGGCCGGACGGTGGTCCGGCGGCAGGTGACCGGGGGGCGGAGCGGGCGCGGGGCGGTGGGCAGAGAGCGGTGGCGGAGGGCGGTGGGCGGCTCGCGGGGGCCGGCCACCGCCCTCCGTGCTGCCCGCCCGGGGGCGGGGCTCTGCGCGGCGGAGGCCGCTGGACCTGAATAGCCGTCCGTGGTATTCAATGCTATCCGGTACCCGTGCGGTCCGGCGGATCGAGTGTCGGATTCCTCGATTCCCATGCGTGGTCAAGTGGTTCGACGGTTCAAGTGTTCAACTGCCACGTTTGCGCCGCCCAACAGGGGTGGATACGTTCCTGTTGCTGGTGGGCTCGATCTTTTGCAGGTATTGAGAGAATCCCGATTTTTGCGTAATTCCCGCGGTAATCCCGCACCGCGGCTGTGCAGATCAGTATTGGCATATCCTCGGCAAGCAGGGGTGGCGGAATTAAATGGCCAACGAAGACAGGCTCCGCGATTATCTGAAGCTCGTGACGGCTAATCTGCGCCAGGTCCGCCGTCGACTGGCTGAGGTCGAGGAGCGGAGTCAGGAGCCGATCGCGATCGTCGGCATGGGCTGCCGGTTCCCCGGCGGGGTGCAGAGCCCCGAGCAGCTGTGGCAGCTGCTCGCCGACGGGTCCGACGCGATCGGCCCGTTCCCGCAGGACCGCGGTTGGGACCTCGAGAACCTGTACGACCCCGACCCCGACCACCCGGGCACGTCGTACGCGCGCCACGGCGGATTCATGTACGACGCCACCGAGTTCGACGCCGGCTTCTTCGGGATCAGCCCGCGCGAGGCCGTCACGATGGACCCGCAGCAGCGCCTGCTGCTGGAGGTGTCCTGGGAGGCGCTGGAGCAGGCGGGCATCGACGCCGCCTCCCTGCGCGGCAGCCGGACCGGCGTGTTCGCCGGCGCCTACAGCCAGGGCTACGGCACCGACCCGGCGGCGCAGAGCGGAGGGTCGGAGGGGCACCTCCTCACCGGCATCGCGACCAGTGTCACCTCGGGCCGGGTGGCGTTCACCCTCGGTCTGGAGGGCCCGGCCGTCACCATCGACACCGCGTGCTCGTCCTCCCTGGTGGCGCTGCACCTCGCCGCCCAGTCGCTGCGCTCCGGTGAGTGCTCGCTGGCACTGGTGGGCGGCGCGACGGTGATCTCCAGCCCGTCCGTCTTCGTGGGCTTCTCCCGCCAGCGCGGGACCTCGGTGGACGGGCGCTGCAAGTCCTTCGCGGCGGCGGCCGACGGCTCCGGCTGGGCCGAGGGCGTCGGCGTCCTCGTGGTGGAGCGGCTGTCGGACGCGCGCCGCAACGGGCACAGGATCCTGGCCGTGATGCGCGGTTCGGCGGTCAACCAGGACGGTGCGTCGAACGGTCTGACGGCGCCGAACGGCCCGTCGCAGCAGCGGGTGATCCGGGCGGCGCTGGCGAACGCCGGGGTCCGTGCCGACGAGGTCGACGCGGTGGAGGCGCACGGGTCGGCGACCACGCTCGGCGACCCGATCGAGGCCGAGGCCCTGCTCGCCACCTACGGTCAGGAGCGCGCCGAGGGACGGCCGCTGTGGCTGGGGTCGGTGAAGTCGAACATCGGGCACACCCAGGCGGCCGCCGGTGTGGCCGGTGTGATGAAGATGGTGCTGGCGCTGCAGCACGAGCGGCTGCCGGCCACGCTCCACGCGGACGAGCCGACGCCGCACGTGGAGTGGGCGGCCGGCGACGTCAAGCTGCTGAACGAGGCGGCGGAGTGGCCCACCGGGGAGCACGCGCGCCGGGCCGGCGTGTCGTCGTTCGGGATGAGCGGCACCAACGTCCACATCATCCTGGAGGAGGCCCCGACCGGGGACGGCGCGTCCGCGGGTGCGGACGAGCCCGCCGGTGAGGATGCGGACGAGGAGACGGGCGAGGCTCGGGCCGCCGCGGTCGAGGCGGCTCCCGCCGCTCCCGCGGTGGTGGAGCCGGACGGGCCGGCCGCGTGGCTGCTGTCGAGCCGGTCGGCGGAGGGGCTGACGGCTCAGGCCGGCCGGCTGCGGGAGTGGGTGTCGGCGCGGCCGGAGCTGGTGCCGGCGGAGGTGGCGTGGTCGCTGGCGGCGACGCGCTCGGTGTTCGAGCACCGGGCGGTCGTCGTGGGTGGCGGCCGTGAGGAGCTGCTGTCCGGGCTGGGCGGTCTGGTCGCCGGGACGCGTTCCGCGTCGGTGGTGTCGGGCGTGGCCCGTTCGGGTGGTCGGACGGCGTTCGTGTTCGCCGGTCAGGGTGCGCAGTGGGTCGGCATGGGCCGCGAGTTGGCGCAGTCGAGCCCGGTGTTCGCGGCGCGGCTGGCGGAGTGCGAGGCGGCGCTGGCGCCGCACGTTCCGTGGTCGCTGTCGGACGTCATCGCCGGGGTCGAGGGTGCTCCGGGGCTGGACGCGGCCGACGTGGTGCAGCCGGTGCTGTGGGCGATCATGGTGTCGCTGGCGGCGGTCTGGGAGGCCGCGGGCATCACCCCGGACGCCGTGGTCGGCCATTCGCAGGGGGAGATCGCGGCGGCCACCGTCGCCGGGATGCTCAGCATCGAGGACGGCGCCCGCGTGGTGGCCGTGCGGGCGCGGGCCCTGACGGGTCTGTCGGTGCAGGGCTCGATGGTCTCGGTCGTGATGCCGTCGCAGGCCGTGCGGGAGATCGTCGAGGGCTGGGGCGAGCGCCTGTCCATCGCGGCGGTCAACGGGCCGGCGGCGGTCGTGGTGTCGGGCGAGCCGGACGCGCTGGCGGAGTTCGAGCGTGAGCTGGCCTCGCGCAAGGTGCTGCGCTGGCGGATCCCCGCGACGGACTTCGTGGCGCACTCGCCGGCGGTCGAGCCCCTGGAGGCCGTCCTCGCCGAGGAGCTGGCCGGGATCACCCCGCAGCCGGGCCGGGTGCCGATGATCTCCACGGTCACCGGCGAGTGGCTGTCCGGCACCGAGGTGGACGCCGCGTACTGGTACGCGAACCTGCGCCGGATGGTCCGCTTCGAGGAGGCCGTCCGGACGCTCCTCGGCGGGGGTTACGGCGCGTTCGTCGAGGTGTCCACGCACCCGGTGCTGACCGCCTCCGTCACCGAGACCGCCGAGGACGCGGGCATCGCCGACGTCCTGACGGTGGGCACGCTGGAGCGTGACAACGCCGGCGCCGCCCGTCTGCTCACCGCGTTCGCGCAGGCCCACGTCGGCGGTCTGCCCGTCGACTGGAAGACCGTCCTGCCCGCCGCCGAGCCCGTGGAGCTGCCGACCTACGCCTTCCAGCGTCAGCGCTTCTGGCTCCAGTCCGCGGCCGACACCGCCACCGTGCTGGGTGGCGACGGCACGAGCACCGCCGCCGAGGCCGAGTTCTGGGCCGCCGTCGAGGGCGGCGACCTGGCCCGGATCGCCGACACGCTGGCGATCGAGGACCAGCAGCAGCTCGCCGAGATCCTGCCCGCGCTGGCGTCCTGGCGCCGCCGCGAGCGCGACCGCTCGGTGACCGACGGCTGGCGCTACCGCGTGACCTGGACGCCGGTGACCGAGCAGACCCCGGGCGGACCGTCCGGGAGCTGGCTGGTCGTCACCCCCGCCGGCCGGGCCGACGCCGGCCTGGTCCAGCAGTGCACGGCCGCGCTGACCGCCCACGGAGCCCAGCCGGTGTTCGTCGAGATCCCGGCGGGAACCGTCGACCGGGCGGACGTGGCCGAGCTGCTCACCGAGGCACTGCAGGGCGCCGAGCCGGCGGTGTCCGGCGTGCTGTCACTCCTGGCGGCCGACGAGACCCGCCTGCCCGTCCACCCGGCGGTGTCCGGCGGCCTCACCACGACGCTCGCGCTCGTGCAGGCCCTCGGCGACACCGGCGTGACCGCGCCGCTGTGGGTCGTCACCCGTGGCGCCGTCGCGGCGACCCCGGGCGAGGCGCCGGCCAGCCCGACGCAGGCCCAGGTCTGGGGCCTCGGCCGCGTCGTCGCACTTGAACACCCGGACCGCTGGGGCGGGCTGATCGACCTGCCCGAGGTGGCCGACGAGCGGGTGGGCGCGCGGCTGGCCGCCGTCCTGGGCGGCTGCGGCGAGGACCAGGTCGCCGTCCGGCGGACCGGACTCCTGGCCCGCCGGCTGACCCGTGCCCCGCAGCCGAAGGCGGGCCGGGAGTGGAAGCCGCGCGGCAGTGTGCTGGTCACCGGCGGCACCGACCCGATCGGCGGGCACGTCGCCCGCTGGCTGGCCGGCCGGGGCGCGTCCCGGCTGGTGCTGACCGGCACCACCGGTCCGGCCGCCCCCGGCGTCGCCGCGCAGGCGGCCGAACTCGCCGCGCTGGGCGCCCGGGTGGACGTCGTGGCGTGCGACGCCGGGCGGCGCGCCGAGCTGGCCGGCCTGCTCGACCGGATCGCGGCGACCGGCCCCGCGCTGTCGTCCGTCCTGCACCTCGCGGAGGCCATCGACAACAAGCCGGTCGACGACCTCGACCTCGCGGAGTTCGCCGGGGTGCTCGCGGTCAAGGCGGACGCGGCGGCCTGGCTGGACGAGCTGACCGCGGACCTGGACCTCGACGCCTTCGTCCTCTTCTCCTCGGTCGCCGCCGTCTGGGGCGGCGGCCAGCAGCCCGGGTTCTCCGCGGCGAACGCCTTCCTCGACGCCCTGGCGGCCGGCCGCCTGGCCCGGGGCCTGACCGCCACCTCGGTGGCCTGGGGCCCGTGGAGCGTCGGCGCGATGGGCGCCGGCGCCGACGGGGCCCAGCTGGAGCGGCGCGGGCTGCGGCTGATGAGCCCCGACCTGGCCACCCGGACGCTGGCGCAGCTCCTGGACGGCGGCGAGGCGCTGACGACGGTCGTCGACGTGGACTGGGCGCGGTTCGCGCCGCCGTTCACGCTGCGCCGGCGCAGCCCGCTGATCGAGGGCCTGCCCGAGGTCGTCGAGGCGCTGGCCGGCGACGGACCCGACGAGGCCGTCGACCGGGCCGCCGGTACGCCGCTGCGGCAGCAGCTGGCCGGCCTGCCGGCCGCCGAGCAGGACCGCACCCTGGTCAACCTGGTACGGGCGGAAGCCGCCGCCGTCCTGGAGTACTCCTCCCCGGAGGCCGTCGGCGGCAGCCGGGCCTTCAGCGAGCTGGGCTTCGACTCCCTGACCGCCGTCGAGCTCCGCAACCGGCTGGGCGCCGCCACCGGCCTGAAGCTGCCCGCCACGCTGCTCTTCGACTACCCGAGCCCGACGGTGCTGGCCGGCTACCTCCGCTCCGAGCTGCTCGGCGGCGCGGCCGCGGGTGCCGGCGGAACGGCGAGCGCCGGCGGGGCCGTCGTGGCGAGCACGGTGCCGCTGGACGACGACCCGGTGGTGATCGTGGGCATGGGCTGCCGCTTCCCCGGCGGCGTTCGCAGCCCGGAGGAGCTGTGGGAGCTCCTGGACTCGGGCACGGACGCGATCGGGGCGTTCCCGCAGGACCGCGGCTGGGACCTGGACGGCCTCTACGACCCGGACCCGGACAACCCCGGCACGGCGTACGTGCGCCAGGGCGGATTCGTCTACAACGCGGCCGAGTTCGACGCCGGCTTCTTCGGCATCAGCCCGCGCGAGGCGCTCGCGATGGACCCGCAGCAGCGGCTCCTGCTGGAGACGTCCTGGGAGGCCCTGGAGCGGGCCGGCATCGCCCAGTCGACGCTGCGCGGCAGCCGGACGGGCGTGTTCACGGGCGCGAGCTACGCGGGCTACGGCCTGGTCGGGCCGGACGCCTCGGAGGGCCTGGAGGCGCACCTGCTGACGGGCACCACGACCAGCGTGCTCTCCGGCCGGGTGGCCTACACCTTCGGCCTGGAGGGCCCGGCGGTGACCGTCGACACGGCCTGCTCGTCGGCGCTGGTGGCGGTCAACCTGGCGAGCCAGGCGCTGCGTTCGGGCGAGTGCTCGCTGGCGCTGGCCGGCGGCGCGTTCATCGCCTCCGCCCCGGACCTCTTCGTCTGGGTGAGCAAGCAGCGCGGGCTGTCCCCGGACGGCCGGTCGAAGTCGTTCTCGGCCGCGGCGGACGGCATGGGCGTCGCCGAGGGCGCGGGCATGGTGGTGCTGGAGCGCCTCTCGGACGCCCGGCGCAACGGCCACCCGGTGCTCGCGGTGGTGCGCGGCTCCGCCGTCAACCAGGACGGCGCGTCGAACGGCCTGACCGCGCCCAACGGTCCCTCGCAGCAGCGGGTGATCCGCGCGGCCCTGGCCGACGCCGGCCTGACGACGGCCGACGTGGACGTGGTCGAGGCGCACGGCTCCGGCACGGTGCTGGGCGACCCGATCGAGGCGCAGGCGGTGATCGCCACCTACGGCCAGGACCGGCCGGAGGGACGGCCGTTGTGGCTGGGGTCGGTGAAGTCCAACATCGGTCACACCCAGGGTGCGGCCGGTATCAGCGGCCTGATCAAGATGGTGCTGGCGCTGCAGCACAAGAACCTGCCGGCCACCCTGCACGCGGACGAGCCCTCGCCGCACGTGGACTGGTCGGCCGGCGACGTCCGCCTGCTCACGGAGTCGCGGCCGTGGCGGACGGACGGACGCCCGCGCCGGGCCGGGGTGTCCTCGTTCGGGGTCAGCGGCACCAACGCCCACCTGATCCTGGAGGAGGCCCCCGACCCGGCGGACGCCGAGGCGACCGCGGCCGGCGCGGGCGCCGGAGCGCCGCAGGCCCCCGCGGTCCTCGACGCTCCCGAGGTCGGCGCCTGGGTGGTGTCCGGGCGGACGGCGGACGGCCTGCGCCGGCAGGCGGCCCGGCTGGCGGAGTACGTGGCGACCCGCCCGGAGCTGGACCCGGCGGACGTCGCCTGGTCGCTGGCGGCGACCCGGTCGGTGTACGAGTACCGGGCCGTGGTGACCGGGACCGCCCGCGAGGAGCTGGCCGCGGGCCTGGCCGCGGTGGCGGCCGGGGAACGCGCTCCCGGCGTGGTCGTCGGGACGTCGGCGGCCGCCGAGGCGAGCGAGGCGGTGTTCGTCTTCCCCGGCCAGGGCGCCCAGTGGGACGGCATGGGCCGGGAGATGCTGGCGGCCTCGCCGGTGTTCGCGGCCCGGATCGCCGAGTGCGCGCGGGCCCTGGAACCGTACGTGGACTGGTCGTTGACCGAGGTGCTGGCCGGAGCGGACGGCGCGCCCGCCCTGGACCGCGCCGACGTGGTCCAGCCGGCGCTGTGGGCGGTGATGGTGTCGCTGGCCGCCGTGTGGGAGGCCGCGGGCGTCACGCCGGGCGCGGTGGTCGGCCACTCCCAGGGCGAGATCGCGGCGGCCACGGTGGCCGGGATCCTGTCGCTGGAGGACGCGGCCGAGGTGGTGACGGTCCGCAGCCGGGCGCTGTCCGGGCTCGGCACCGGCGGCGGGATGCTGTCGGTCGTCATGCCCGTCGCGGCGGTGCGCGAGCTGCTCGCCCCCTGGGGCGACCGGCTGGCGGTGGCCGCGGTGAACGGGCCCGCCGCCACCGTGGTCTCCGGTGAGACGGAGGCGCTGGCCGAGTTCGGTGCCGAGCTGGCGGCCCGGAAGGTCATGCGCTGGCCGATCCCGGTGACCGACTTCGTGGCGCACTCGGCCGGGGTGTCCGAACTGGAGGGCGTCCTGACCGAGCGGCTGGCGGGCATCCGGCCGGCAGCCGGGCGCGTCCCGCTGTTCTCCACGGTCGAGTGCCGGTGGATGAACGGCACGGAGCTGGACGCCGGGTACTGGTTCGCCAACGTCCGCCGCACCGTCCGCTTCGACGAGGCCGTCCGGGAGCTGGCCGCGGCCGGGAACCGGACCTTCGTCGAGGTGTCCCCGCAGCCGGTGCTGACCACCGGGATCGCCGAGACGATCGAGGACCTGGGCACGGCCGGCACCCCGGTGATCACCGGGACGCTGGACCGCGAGAACAGCGGCCCGCGGCGGCTGCTGGCCGCCCTCGCCCAGGTGCACGTCGGCGGCACCTCCGTCGACTGGCGGCGGGTCCTGCCGGCCGGGCGCCGCACGGACCTGCCCACCTACGCCTTCCAGCACCAGCGGTACTGGCTCAGCGGCTCCCGCCTGGCGGCGCCGGCGGTGGCCGGCGGGGACGGTGCCTCCTCGGAGGCCGAGGCCCGGTTCTGGGCCGCCGTCGAGGGCGGCGACCTGCAGCAGCTCGCCGACACGCTCGCCGTGGACGGACAGCGGTCCTTCGGCGAGGTGCTCCCGTCGCTGGCCTCCTGGCGGCGGCGCGAACGGGACCGGGACGTCACCGGGAACTGGCGCTACCGCGTCACCTGGGCGCCCGTCACCGACCCGGCACCGGCCAAGCCGGCCGGCACCTGGCTGGTGGCCGTCCCGGCGGACCGGGCCGGCCGCACCGCGGACCTGGTCGAGGCGTGCGTCCGCGCGCTGACCGCGCGGGGCGCCCGGGCCGAGGTCATCGAGGTGGAGACCGGCACGGCCCGGCGCGAGTCGCTGGCCGCCGACCTCACCCGGGCCCTGCGGTCCGGTGCCGACGAGGACGCGCCGGCGCGCGTGACCGGTGTGGTGTCGCTGCTCGGCCTGGAGGAGACGCCGCTCGCGGACCGGCCCGTGGTGCCCGCCGGACTGGCCGGCACCCTGACCCTGATCCAGGCGCTGACCGACGCCGCGATCACCGCGCCGCTGTGGACGCTCACCTCCGGGGCGGTCGCCACCGGCCCGGGCGACCCGCTGACCAACCCGGTGCAGGCGCAGACCTGGGGCCTCGGCCGGGTCGTCTTCCTGGAGCAGCCGGACCGCTGGGGCGGCCTGATCGACCTGCCCGCCGTGCTCGACGACCGGGCCGCGAGCCGCCTCTGCACGGTCCTCGCCGGCTGCGGCGAGGACGAGGTGGCCATCCGGCCCGCCGGGATCCTCGGCCGCCGTCTGACCCGCGCCCCGCAGGCCAAGGCGGGCCGGGAGTGGACGCCGCGCGGCACCGTGCTGATCACCGGCGGGACCGGCGCGGTCGGCGGGCACGTGGCCCGCTGGCTGGCCGGCCGCGCCGAGCGGCTCGTCCTCGCCAGCCGGTCCGGGGTCACCGCCCCGGGCGCCGTGGCGCTGGCCGCCGGCCTGGCCGCCGCCGGGACCGACGTCGAGATCACCGGCTGCGACAGCGCCAGCCGCGCCGACCTCGCCGGCGTCATCGACCGCATCGGGGCGGGCGGCCCGCCGCTCACCACCGTCCTGCACACCGCCGGCGTGCTCGACGACGGCGTGCTCGACGGCCTCGACCCCGACCGGCTGGCCAGCGCCCTCGCGCCCAAGGCCGCCGGCGCCGTCCACCTCGACGAGCTCACCGCCGGCCTGGACCTGGACGCGTTCGTGCTGTTCTCCTCGGCCGCGTCCACCTTCGGCGGCGCCGGCCAGGCCAACTACTCGGCCGCCAACGCCTTCCTGGACGCGCTGGCCGAGAACCGGCGCTCCCGCGGCCTGCCCGCCCTCTCGGTGGCCTGGGGCCCCTGGGCCGGTGAGGGCGTGTCCGGGGGCAGCGAAGCGGCCCGGCAGCGGCTGCGCCGCAACCGCTGGGAGGTCCTGATGGACCCCGAGCTGGCGGTCAAGGCCCTGGGCGGCGCGGTGGCCGGCCCGGACACCGTCCTGACCGTCATGGACCTCGACTGGCCCGCCTTCGCGGCCGCTCCCGGCCAGGCGCAGATCCTGGACGTCCCGTTCCTGCGCGACCTGCCGGACGCCGTGCGGCTGAAGGCGGCGCAGCGGACCGAGAGCGGCGGCGGACGGGCGGCCGAGGGCGAGCTGGCCCAGCGGCTGACCGGCCTGTCGCGGGCGGAGCAGGACCGGCTCCTGGTCGACACGATCCGCGAGGAGGCCGCCGCCGTCCTCAACTACGCGAGCTCCGACGAGGTCGAAGCCGGCCGTGCCTTCAGCGAGTTGGGCTTCGACTCGCTGACCTCGGTCGAGCTGCGGAACCGGATCGCCACGGCGACCGGGCTGCGCCTGCCGGCGACGCTGATGTTCGACTACCCCACCCCCCAGGTGCTCGCCGAGCACCTGCGGACGGAGCTGCTCGGCGCCCTGGCCGGCCACGCGTCGGCCCCGGTCGCGCCGGCCGCCGTCGTCACCGACGACGAGCCGGTCGCGATCGTCGCGATGAGCTGCCGGTTCCCGGGCGGGCTGAACACCCCCGAGGAACTCTGGGAGTTGCTGGCCGCGGGCGGCGAGGGCATCTCCGGCCTCCCGCAGGACCGTGGCTGGGACGCGGACGCCCTGTTCGACCCGGACCCCGCGCACGCCGGGACCACGTACACGCGTGAGGGCGGCTTCCTGCACCAGGCGAGCCGGTTCGACGCGGGCTTCTTCGGGATCAGCCCGCGCGAGGCGCTGGCGATGGACCCGCAGCAGCGGCTGATGCTCGAACTGTCCTGGGAGGCGCTGGAGTCCACCGGCATCGACCCGGCCTCGCTGGGCGGCTCGCGCACCGGCGTCTTCATCGGCGGGTACTCGTCGAACTACGCGCTGGCCAGCATGCAGCTCGGCGGCCAGGACGGCGCCGCGCAGGTGGAGGGCCACCTGGTGACCGGCAACGCGACGAGCATCATCTCCGGCCGGGTGGCGTACGTGCTGGGCCTGGAGGGCCCGGCGATGACGGTCGACACGGCGTGCTCGTCCTCGCTGGTGGCGCTGCACACGGCCGCCCGGTCGGTGCGGTCGGGCGAGTGCTCGCTGGCCCTGGTCGGCGGCGTCGCGGTGATGGCGACGCCGTGGGAGATGGTGGGCTTCGCCCGGCAGCGCGGGCTGGCGGCGGACGGACGGTCCAAGGCCTTCTCCGCGGCGGCCGACGGCATGGGCATGGGTGAGGGCGCCGGCATGGTGGTGCTGGAGCGGCTCTCCGACGCCCGGCGCAACGGGCACCGGGTGCTCGCGGTGGTGCGCGGCTCGGCGATCAACCAGGACGGCGCGTCGAACGGTCTGACGGCGCCGAACGGCCCCTCGCAGCAGCGGGTGATCCGGGCGGCCCTGGCCAATGCCGGGCTGACCGCCGCGGACGTGGACGTGGTGGAGGCGCACGGGACGGGCACCCCGCTCGGGGACCCGATCGAGGCGCAGGCGCTGCTGGCCACCTACGGCCAGGAACGGGCCGGGGACGAGCCGCTGTGGCTGGGTTCGGTGAAGTCGAACATCGGCCACACCCAGGCGGCCGCCGGCATGGCGGGCGTGATCAAGATGGTGCTGGCGCTGCGGCACGAGGAGCTGCCGCGGACGCTGCACGTGGACGAGCCGTCGCCGCACGTGGACTGGGCTTCGGGCGAGGTGCGGCTGCTGGCCGAGCCGGTGCCGTGGCCGGCCAACGGGCGTCCGCGCCGGGCGGGTGTGTCGGCCTTCGGGATCAGCGGCACCAATGCGCACGTCATCGTGGAGGAGGCGCCGGCCGCCGAGGACGTCGAGGCGGAGGCCCCGGCCGTGGACCCGGTGCTGCCGGGTGCCGGCGCCTGGGTGGTCTCGGGTCGCTCGGCGGACGCTCTGACGGCTCAGGCGGGCCGGCTGCGCGAGTGGGTGGTGGCGCGGCCGGAGCTGGAGCCGGCGGACGTGGGCTGGTCGCTGGCGACCACGCGGTCGGCGTTCGAGCACCGGGCTGTGGTGGTGGGCACCGAGCGCGCCGAACTGCTGCGCGGTGTGGAGAGCCTGGCGGCTGGTGCGTCGGCGGCGTCGGTGGTGTCGGGGGCGGCGCGGGCCGGTGCGCGCGTCGGCCTGATCTTCGCGGGTCAGGGTTCGCAGTGGACCGGGATGGGCCGGGGGCTCTATGAGGGCAGCCCGGTGTTCGCCGAGGTGTTTGACCGGGTGTGCGGGCTGCTGGAGCTGGAGCTCGGGATCTCGGTGCGGGACGTGGTGCTCGGTGCCGAGGGTGTCGACGAGACGCTGGCGGACCAGACGTTGTACGCGCAGGCGGGGTTGTTCGCCTTCGAGGTCGGTGTCGCGGCGGTGTTGCAGGCCGTGGGTGTGACGCCGGACGCGGTGGTGGGTCACTCGGTGGGTGAGGTCGCGGCCGCGTACGTGGCCGGGGTGCTCTCGCTGCCGGACGCCTGCCGTCTGGTGGCGGCGCGGGCGCGGCTGATGCAGGCGCTGCCGAGCGGCGGTGCGATGGCGGCGATCAACGCTCCCGAGGCGGAGGTGCTGGCAACTCTGGCGGACGTCACCGGGGTGGCGATCGCGGCGGTCAACGGTCCGGAGTCGGTGGTGATCTCGGGTGAGGCTGAGGCCGTCGACGCGGTGGTGGAGGAGTGGCGGGAGCGGGGTCGCCGGGTGCGGCGGCTGCGGGTCTCGCACGCCTTCCACTCGCCGGCGATGGATCCGGTGCTCGACGAACTCTCCGCCGTGGCCGCGGGGTTGGAGTACCGCCGTCCGCAGCTGATGTGGGCGGGTGCGCTCACCGGTGAGCTGGTGACCGAGTGCGAGGCGGGTTACTGGCCGGCGCAGACGCGCGGTGCGGTGCGGTTCGCCGACGCCGTCGCGGCTCTCGCCGAGCAGGGCGTGTCGGTGTTCATCGAGGTCGGCCCCGACGGATCGCTGTCCTCGCTGGGCCCGGACATCGTGGCCGGGGCCGGGCGCGAGGACGCCGCCTTCGTCCCGCTCCAGCGGCGGAACGACGAGAGCGTCCCGAGCCTGGTCACGGGCCTGGCCCGCGCGTACGTCAACGGCGCCGCGGTGGAGTGGAGTTCGGTACTGCCGACCGGCACGTCGGTCGAGCTGCCCACCTACGCCTTCCGCCACGAGCTGTACTGGCCCAAGGGCGTGCAGACCCCGCCGAACGCCGGCGCGGACGGTACGGGCACGGCCGCCGAGGCACAGTTCTGGGCCGCCGTCGAGAGCGGGGACCTGGCCAAGCTCGTCGACACCCTGGCGCTGGAGGACCAGCGGCACCTCGGCGAGGTGCTGCCGGCCCTGGCGTCCTGGCGGCGCCGTGAGCAGGACCGTTCGGTCACCGCGAACTGGCGGTACCGGGTGGGCTGGGCGCCGGTGGCCGACCCCGCCCCGGCCGTGCTGGCCGGGCACTGGCTGCTGGTGGTCACGCCCGAGCAGGCCGAGGAAGACCTGTGGCAGGCCTGCGTGCGGGCGCTGACCGCGCGCGGCGCCGACGTCGTGACGATGGTGACCACGGAAACCGCCGACCAGCGGCGGATGGCCGCGCAGATCGCGGCGACGCTCCCCGAGGCCGGGGTCTCCGGCGTCGTGTCGCTGCTGGCCCTGGACGAGACGCCGCTGCCCGGTCACCCGGTGCTGGCGAACGGCCTCGCCGGGACCCAGACGCTGATCCAGGCCCTGATCGCCGAGGGGGTCCACGCGCCGATGTGGGCGGTGACCCGCGGCGCGGTCGCCGCCACGCCGGACGAGGCACTGACCAGCCCGGTGCAGGCGCAGACGTGGGGTCTGGGCCGGGTCGCCACCCTGGAGCACCCCGACCACGGCGGCGGTCTGGTCGACCTGCCGGCGGAGTTCGACGAGCAGGCCGCGGCGCGGCTCTGCGCGGTGCTCGCCGAGTGCGGCGAGGACCAGGTCGCGATCCGTCCGGCCGGCCTCTTCGGACGCCGGCTCACCAGGGCCGGGCAACCCCGCGGCGCAGCCGGGCGGTTCGTGCCGCGCGGCACCGCCCTGATCACCGGCGGGACCGGTGCGATCGGCGGCCACGTGGCCCGCTGGCTGGCCGGCCGCGGCGCCGAGCGGCTCGTGCTGACGAGCCGCTCCGGGGCCGGGGCGGCGGGGACGGCCGCCCTGGCGGCCGAGCTGGCGACGACCGGGGCCCGGGTGGACGTGTTCGCCTGCGACGCCGCCGAGGACACCGCGCTCGCCGGGGTGATCGCCAGGATCGGCGCGAGCGGCCCGCCGCTGACCACGGTCATGCACGCCGCCGGCCTCGGACAGGCCACCGCGCTGGACGACGTCTCGGTGGAGGAGACGGCCGCCATGCTGGCCGCCAAGGCCGCCGGCGCCGCCAGCCTGGACCGGCTGACCGCCGGCCTGGACCTGGACGCGTTCGTCCTGTTCTCCTCCATCGCGGCGACCTGGGGCAGTGGCCTCCAAGGCGGCTACGCGGCGGCCAACGCCTACCTGGACGCCCTGGCGGAGAACCGCCTCGCCCGAGGCCTGGCCGCCACCTCGGTGGCCTGGGGCCCGTGGGGCGGCGGCGGGATGACCGACGCGGAGGGCGCGGCCGCGATGACCCGCCGAGGACTGCGCCTGATCGATCCCGCCCAGGCGATCGAGGCCCTGGCCCAGGCGCTCGACGGCCGGGACCGGCTGCTCACCGTCGTGGACGTGGACTGGGCGCGGTTCGCCCCGCCGTTCACGCTGCGCCGCCCCAGCCCGCTGATCGAGAGCCTGCCCGAGGTCATCGAGGCCCTGGCCGCGAAGGGCGACGCCACCGGCTCGGCCGACACGTCGGCCGGGAGCGCGCTGGCGCAGCAGCTGGCGGGCCTGTCCCGGGTGGAACAGGACCGGCTGCTGACCGACCTGGTCCGGACCGAGGCCGCCGCCGTCCTGGGCCACGCGAGCATCGAGTCCGTCGAGGCCGACCGGGCCTTCAACGACCTCGGGGCCGACTCGCTGACCGCGGTCGAACTGCGGGACCGGCTGGGCGCGTCCACCGGGCTGCGCCTGCCCAGCACCCTCCTGTTCGACTACCCCACCTCGGCCGCGCTCGCCGACCACCTGCGGGTCAGCCTGACCGAGGAGACCAGCCCGGCCCAGCCCGTACTGGCCGAGCTGGACAAGCTGGAGGGCATGCTCGCCGGAATCGCCGGCGACGACGAATCCGCCCTGATCACGAACCGCCTCGAAGTCGTGCTCTCCAAGTGGAGGGAGGCTCGGGCACAGACCGCCGAGACCGGAGTTGCGGAGAAGCTCGAATCGTCAACCGACGACGAAGTCTTCGATTTCATCGGCAAGGAACTCGGAATCCACTGACACGGCCAACGCCGCGACTTCTTCGACGAGGTGACGCAAGTGAGCGAAGAGAAGCTCCGCTATTTCCTCAAGCGGGTGACCGCCAATCTGCACGAGACCCGGCAGCGTCTCCAGGAACTGGAGAGCGCCGGTGGTGAGCCCATCGCCATCGTCGGCATGAGCTGCCGGTTCCCCGGCGGCGTGCGCAGCCCCGAGGGCCTGTGGGAACTGCTGGACGCCCAGCGGGAATCGGTGGCCGGGCTGCCGCAGGACCGCGGGTGGGTCTTCGGCGACGACGGCGCCGGCGCCGCGGAGGTGCAGGCGGGCAACTTCATCTACGACGCCACCCAGTTCGACGCCGGCTTCTTCGGGATCAGCCCGCGCGAGGCCCTGTCGATGGACCCGCAGCAGCGGCTGCTGCTGGAGGTGTCGTGGGAGGCCCTGGAGCGGGCCGGGATCGACCCGGCGTCGCTGCGCGGGTCGGCGACGGGCGTGTTCGCCGGCGCGTCCGCCTCCGGGTACGGCTGGATCACCGGCAAGCAGGGCGAGCTCGACGGTCACGTGATGACCGGCAACGCCACGAGCATCCTGTCCGGCCGGGTGTCCTACACGCTGGGCCTGGAGGGCCCGGCGGTCACGGTCGACACGGCCTGCTCGTCGTCGCTGGTCTCGCTGCACCTGGCCGCGCAGGCGCTGCGCTCCGGCGAGTGCTCGATGGCGCTGGTCGGGGGCGCGTTCGTGGCGGCCACCCCGGTGCTGTTCACCGACTTCAGCAAGTCGCTCGGGCTGTCGCCCGACGGGCGGTGCAAGACCTTCGGGGCCGGGGCGGACGGCATGGGCGTCGCCGAGGGCGCCGGTGTCGTGGTCGTGGAGCGGCTGTCGGACGCGCGCCGTAACGGGCACAAGGTGCTCGCGGTGGTGCGCGGTTCGGCGATCAACCAGGACGGCGCGTCCAACGGTCTGACGGCGCCGAACGGCCCCTCCCAGCAGCGGGTGATCCGCGCGGCGCTGGCCAGCGCCCGGCTGTCGACGGCCGACGTGGACGTGGTGGAGGCGCACGGGACGGGTACCCCGCTCGGGGACCCGATCGAGGCACAGGCGCTGCTCGCCACCTACGGCCAGAACCGTCCCGAGGACCGGCCGCTGTGGCTGGGGTCGGTGAAGTCGAACATCGGCCACACCCAGCAGGCCGCGGGCATGGCCGGGATCATCAAGATGGTGCTGGCGCTGCAGAACGAGCAGCTGCCGGCGACGCTCCACGTCGAGGAGCCGACGGCCGAGGTGGACTGGTCGGCGGGCGAGGTGCGGCTGCTGGCCGAGCCGGTGCCGTGGCCCGCCGGGGAGCGGGTCCGCCGGGGCGGTGTCTCCGGGTTCGGCATGAGCGGCACCAACGTGCACGTCATCCTGGAGGAGGCTCCGGCCGAGGACGAGGGGACCGCCGAGGCACCCGCCGGGGACGCCGAGGGTGCGGACGGCCTGGACGAGCCGGCCGCCGAGGCCGAGGAGGCTCCGGCCGCTCCCGCGGTGGTGGAGCCGGACGGGCTGGCGGCCTGGGTGGTCTCGGGCCGGTCGGCCAAGGGCCTGGCGGCCCAGGTGGGACGGCTGCGGGACTGGGTGTCGGCGCGGCCGGCGGCGACGCCGGAGGACGTCGCCTGGTCGCTGGCGGCGACGCGCTCGGCCTTCGAGCACCGTGCCGTGGTGGTCGGTGGCGGCCGTGAGGAGCTGGTGTCCGGGCTGGGCAGCCTGCTGGACGGGGTAGCTGCGGGTTCGGTCGTCTCGGGCGTGGCTCGTTCGGGTGGTCGGACGGCGTTCGTGTTCGCGGGTCAGGGTGCGCAGTGGGTCGGCATGGGCCGGGAGTTGGCGCAGTCGAGCCCGGTGTTCGCGGCGCGGCTGGCGGAGTGTGAGGCGGCGTTGGCGCCGCACGTTCCGTGGTCGCTGTCGGAGGTGCTGGCCGGCGCGGAGGGTGCTCCCGCGTTGGAGGCCGCGGACGTGGTGCAGCCGGTGATGTGGGCCGTGATGGTGTCGCTGGCGGCGGTGTGGGAGGCCGCCGGTG